>DATBKN010000427.1:0-15936 GCA_036555845.1 Gemmatimonadaceae bacterium
GCTACGGGGTGTTGGAGCCCGACACGGGACCACTCGCGTCGCAGGAAGAGGGGAGCGGACCGGGCCGCATGCCGGAACCTGAGGCGATACTCGCGCATCTGGCGCGAAGGCTCGAATCGATTGGCCCGCTCTTCGGTAAGCGGGTGGTCGTTTCCGCAGGCCCTACGCGCGAACCCGTAGACGCCGTGCGCTATGTATCGAATCGCAGCAGCGGCAAGATGGGCGTCGCCGTGGCAACGAGCGCATGGAGACGCGGCGCCGATGTCGTGCTGATTCATGGACCACTCGGCGTGCCGCGCCCCGTCGGCGTTCGAACGATCGCGACAGAAACGACCGAAGAAATGGCAGCCGCGGTTTCGCGAGAAGTGCGCGATGCGCAAGTGCTCGTAATGGCTGCGGCTCCTTCGGATTTTCGGCCCGCCCAGACACAACAGGGAAAAATCAAGAAAGGATCTGCTGATCTCAACATTCAGCTGACGCCGGCGCCAGACATTCTGATGGACAGCAAGCCGCACCGCCCGGCGAACCTCGTCGCGGTCGGTTTTGCGCTCGAAACCGAGAACGCCGTGGAATACGGCCGCGGCAAACTCAAATCGAAGGATCTCGACTTGGTCGTCGTCAACGACGCCACTGAACCGGGTGCCGGCTTCGAGGTGGATACGAATCGCGTGACGCTGATCGGTCGCAATGGCGAACCGCAGTCGCTTCCACTACTCTCGAAGTCCGAAGTTGCCGACGCGATTCTGGACAGAGTCGAGGAGCTTTTGAGTGCGCGCTAAGAACGCTGGTGGATCAAAGAGCACGATTGCGCGCGCGTACTTCGCTCAGCAACTCGAGGCGGGCGACCGCGAACTGGTGCTCAACGAGCCGCCGGCGGCTGCGTTAGGCGTAGCTGCGGCCGCTGCGCCAGCAGCGACGGCCGCAAACTGGCGCGAAGCGCTGCGCGCCGTCGACGCCGCGCCCGCCGACGCGACACGCGTGGCCCGGGCGGCTCGAGTAGCGGCACCTCCTCCGCAGCCGCGTGTGCCGAGCCCGCGCGAAGTGCAGCCACCGGGAGCGCGCAGCGACCCTGGGAAGGGAAAGCCACCCTGGCACGCCGGCTTCGCGCTGGATCAGCTCCCCACGGGGCTGCGAGTCGGCTCATCAACCCACGAGCTGTTCGGGGAGGCGCGCGATGGATTCGCCAGCATGAGCGAGTTGGAGCGCGCCGTCGCGTCTTGCAGGCGTTGCGGCCTCTATCGTGGCGCCAGGAATCCAGTGCCGGGCGAAGGCGACCCTAACGCGGGCTTGATGTGCGTCGGTGAGGCGCCGGGCGCGACAGAAGACGAGCTTGGACGGCCGTTCGTAGGCCAGGCGGGCAAGCTGTTGACGCAGATCCTCGCCGCGATCGATCTGCCGCGCGAGCAAGCGTACATCTGCAACGTGCTCAAGCATCGGCCGCCGAACAATCGCAATCCGCTGCCTGACGAGGTGACAGCGTGCCAGCCGTATCTCGTTAGGCAGGTGGAACTGGTTCGCCCGAAAGTCATCATCGCCTTCGGAACGTTTGCTGCGCAGACACTACTTGACACCAAGCTGTCGATGGGCAAACTCCGCGAGGCCATTCATCAGTACCACGGCATTCCGCTCATCGTCACGTATCATCCCGCGGCGCTTCTCCGGAATCCGTCGTGGAAGCGACCCACCTGGGAAGATGTCCAGCTCGCTCGTCGACTCCTCGATCACTCAATCCCTCGCGCTCGCGGGGCGTGAGCCGTCGCGTGATCGGCGTCCCCCGTATTCGGAGGATGCCGAGCAGGCCGTGATTGCGGCCATGTTGATGGACGCCGACGCGATCATTCGCGCGACGGAGTTCGTCGACGATTCCATGTTCTATCGCGAGGCACATCGACGTCTGTTTCGTTCGATGCTGGCGATAAACCAGCGCGGCGACGTCGTCGATCCGCTGACGCTCACCAGCGAGTTGGAGCATCGCGGCGAGTTGGAGGCAGTGGGCGGCAAGGACTACATCACGAACCTGCTCGACGCCGTGCCCACCGCGGCCAACGTCGAGTATCACGCCAAGATCGTACGCGAGCGCGCGCTTGTTAGGCGCCTGATCGAAGCGGCCACCGAGATCGTGACCGAGGCATACGAGGGGAAGGGGGATGCCGGCTCGCTGCTGGATCACGCCGAGCAGCGCATCTTCCAGATCTCGCAGCAGCGCGGCCGCGAAGGCTTCCGCCGCATGAAGGAACTGCTCTGGCCCGCGATGGAGCGCATCGAGGAGCTGGCAACGGCCGGCGGTTCGCCCGTTACCGGCGTTCCCAGCGGCTTCACCGACCTCGACAGGCTCACGTTAGGCTTCCAACCCTCGGAGCTGATCATCGTCGCGGCACGGCCGTCCATGGGAAAGACGGCGTTCACGCTCAACATCGCGCAGTACTGCGCGATCGAAGCCAAGACGCCCGTCGCAATCTTCTCGCTCGAGATGGGCCGTGAGTCCCTCGTGCAGCGCATGCTGGCGAGCGAGGGGTATATCGACGCGCAACGGTTGCGCAACGGCAAGCTCACCAACGACGACTTCACCAAGCTTACGCGCGCGGCCGGCTTGTTAGGCTCGGCGCCGATCTGGGTCGACGACACGGCCGGCATCACAACGCTCGAAATCCGTTCGCGCGCGCGGCGTCTCAAGACGGAAAACGACATCGGACTGCTCATTATCGACTACCTGCAGCTGATTCAGGGGCCGGCGGATTCGGAGAATCGCACGCAGGAGATCAGCTACATCTCGCGCTCGCTCAAGATCCTCGCGCGCGAGCTCAAGATCCCTGTCGTTGCGCTCTCGCAGCTGTCGCGCGCGCCGGAGCAGCGCACCGGCGAAAATCGCCGTCCACAGCTTTCGGACCTGCGCGAGTCGGGCGCTATCGAGCAGGACGCCGACGTCGTGATGTTCCTCTTCCGTCCGGAATACTACGAAGGGACGCTCGACGAGCGCGGTGAGCCCAAGCGCCTCGCCGACGGTACGCCGCTCGAAGGCCTCGCCGAATGCATCGTCGGCAAACAGCGCAACGGCCCCACGGACACCGTTAGGCTCTACTTCCACAAGCAATACACGCGGTTCGACAACTACACGCCGCGACAGCCGCGATGACCGGTGGCTCGACCGGTCGCGGGCGTAGTGGCAAATCCCGCAGCGTGTACCGCTGCTCGTCGTGCGGCGCCGAGTTCGCCAAGTGGGCAGGGAGGTGCGAGCAGTGCGAGGAGTGGAATACGCTCGTCGAGGAGCTCGCTCCAGCCGCTGCCACGGGGCCAGCGCGCCGCAAGGCCAAGCCTGACGCCGCGTTAGGCGCTCGCCTCCCGGTCACCGTGCTGCGCGACGTACGGCAGACGGCGGAAAGTCGTCTTTCCACGCAGCTGGACGAGCTGGATTTCGTGTTAGGCGGCGGGATCGTCCCCGGCTCGATGGTCCTGATCGGCGGCGAACCAGGCATCGGCAAATCCACCCTGCTGCTGCAGATCGCTGCGCAGCTCGAAGCCGCCGGCGCCTCGGCACTCTATGTGTCGGGCGAAGAGTCGCCGTTCCAGATTCGCCTGCGCGCCGACCGTTTGGGCCCGAGCGCGCAGGACGTCGCAGTCCTCGCGGAAACGGATCTCGAGCTGATTCTTGCCGCGGCGAGCGCCCGTCGCCCCGCGCTGCTCATCGTCGATTCGATCCAAACGGTCTACACTGCGGACCTTGAAGGTGCGCCGGGCAATGTTGGACAAGTGCGCGAGTGCGCCGCGCGACTCATGCGCTTCGCCAAGGCGAGTGGTACTGCCGTTGTCGTCATCGGGCACGTGACAAAAGGCGGCGGCATCGCCGGCCCGAAAACCCTTGAGCACATCGTCGACACGGTCCTGTATTTCGAAGGCGAAAGCGGCGGTGCGCGCATGGATCATCGCGTGCTGCGCGCAACGAAGAATCGTTTCGGCAGTGTCGACGAAATTGGCGTCTTCCACATGACGGAGCACGGGCTGCTTCCTGTCGAAAATCCATCCGAGCTGTTCGTTGGCGATCGCCTAACGCGCGCCTCCGGCAGCGCGCTCACGGTCGTGCTGGAAGGAACGCGCCCCCTGCTCGTGGAGCTGCAAGCACTGGCGAGCAAACCGGGCTTCGGCACGCCGCAGCGCGTCACAGCCGGCTTCGATCAACGGCGACTCGCCTTGCTCCTCGCTGTGCTCGAGCGTCGCGCCAAGCTCGCGTTGAGCAACCTCGATGTCTTCGTGAACATCGCTGGCGGCCTGCGGCTCACAGAGCCGGCCGGTGACCTCGCCCTTTCGGCCGCCTTGGCATCGAGCGTCTACGACCGCGTTCTGCCCAGCGACGTCGTGTGCATCGGCGAGGTGGGTCTCGGCGGCGAGATCCGCAGCGTCTCACAAACCGAGCGCCGTCTCGCCGAGGCTGCTTCGTTAGGCATGCGCACCGCTTATGTGAGCGAGCGCAGCGTCCCGCGCCAACTGCCAGCGGGGCTCAACGCGATCGGCGTCCGTTCGCTCTCAGACTGCTTCGGGCACCTCTTCGCATGAGCGGCGCTGTCCCCGATGTCGGTGTGGTCATCGTCGCCGCTGGCCAGGGAACGCGCACAGGCGCTTCAGAGCTCAAGCAATTCCGTTGGATCGCTGGCAAGCCGATGCTGCTGCACAGCATTCAAGCCTTTCAACGGCGTCAGGACGTGGCTCAGGTCGTCGCGGTCTTGCCGAAAAGCGTTGCCGGCGACCCACCTCCGTGGATCTTCCAGTCCGATATCGAGCGCCTGATGGTCTCTGTCGGCGGCGCCGAGCGCGGTGATTCAGTCTGGAGTGGCATCGAAGACCTCGACGACGAAGTACGCATCGTCGTCGTGCACGATGCCGCGCGTCCGCTGGTCACGGACGACACGATCGACCGCGTAATCGCCGCCGTGCGCCAGGGCGTGAGCGCCGTTGCCGCGTTGCCGGTCGCCGACACGATCAAGGAAGTCGACGAGCAGAATCGCGTGGTCCGGACTGTCGATCGTGCGCGCTACTGGCGCGTGCAGACGCCGCAGGCCTTTCCGCGAGACATCATCGAGCAAGCATACCGGGCGGCGCTCGAGGAACGTCGTTATGCAACGGACGACGCGGCGTTGGTCGAGCGACTCGGCTATCCCGTCGTCGTCGTGCGCGGTGCCGAGCGCGGCATGAAGGTGACCGACGCTCGGGACTTCGCGCTCCTCGAAGCGCTCGCTGCAGGCGACCAATGACCGGCCCGGTCGTCGCCGTCCCTTTTTGGTCGGCGGCGGAAATCGAAGCTTCCCTTCAAGCGACGATCGTCCATCTGCAGTCGGGCGGTGTGCTGGCGTACCCAACTGAGACCGTCTACGGCTTCGGAACCGCTGTCGATCATGGCGCTGTCGAGCGCCTGGTGCAGCTCAAAACGCGTCCCGCGGCTAAGCCATTCCTGCTGCTCATCGCGGGCAGCGACATGCTCACTCGGCTGGACCTTCACCTAACGAGGGAGGCGTCCCAGCTCGCGGCACGGCACTGGCCTGGTCCATTGACTTTGGTGCTCTCGGGCGGGGAACGCCGCGTTCCCAAGCGCCTTCGGGGGCCGGAGGGGGGTATCGCGGTCCGCTGGACGTCGCATCCGGGGCTGCAGCGGCTGCTCATTGCCTACGGGGATCCCATCACGAGCACCAGCGCGAACCGACCGGGGCTACCGCCAGCCATGACAGCTGGGGAGATTGTCCAACAATGGTCGGATGCGACCGCCCGGGGGATCATGCGCGTGCTCGATGGTGGTCGGCTGGAGCCGTCCAGTCCATCGACGGTGGTCGATTGCACGGGACGGCGGCCGCGAGTCATTCGACCAGGGGCCATCAGCGCCGCGACGTTGCGCGAGAGTGTTCCAGATCTGGTGGGTGATGCCTAACGTCATGCGGATTCTGTTCGTTTGTACCGGGAATACATGTCGCAGCGCGCTGGCTGAGGCCGTCGCGCGACGCGAGGCTATCGAGCGCGGGCTCTCCGACGTGGAGGTCTCCAGCGCCGGTATCAGCGCCTGGGACGGAGCGCCCGCGTCGGACGGCGCCCTGCTCGTCGCCATCGAGCGGCGCCTGGACCTTGGCTCACATCGCGCGCAGCAGCTCACGCGCGATCTGGTGGACCGCAGCGATGTAATTCTCGTCATGGGACCGCACCACTACGAACGGGTCGTCGCGTTAGGTGGGGAGAACAGGGTCTGGCTCCTGACGGCGTACGCCTCACGCAGCGATACGGGTCACGCAATCGCCGACCCCTTTGGCGGCGATCTCACGGCGTACCGCAGTACTCTCGTCGAGCTAGAGCGCGAAGTGCGCGCCGCGTTCGACCGGCTTGTCGCGGAGCGCGCCCCCGGACCCGCGTAACGTCGAGGAATCGAAGCGCGTGCCTTCGATGCCGACGTCCTCTCTCGCGCCGTATCCGCGCCGGTTGCTCTTATTGGGTCATCCAGTGGCGCATTCGCTGTCCCCGCGATTCCAGAATGCCGCGCTCGAAGCGGCAGGGCTCTCGACCCGCTACGCTGCGTTCGACGTCATCCCCTCGGCGCTGGCAGGGGCCATCGCCACCGTGCGTGAAAATGCGCTTGGCGGAAATGTCACGATCCCGCACAAGGCGGCCTTTGCCACATACTGCGACCTGCTCACGCCGCTGGCGGAGCGGACGCGGGCCGTGAACACGTTCTGGATCAATGATCGGCAGCAACTCGTGGGCGACAATACCGATGTCGGTGGCTTCGACGCGCTGGTGCGCGAAATCCTCGGCTCCGTGCCTAACGACGCGCGGGTGGCGCTGCTCGGCGCGGGGGGCGCAGCTGCCGCCGTGTGCGCCGCGACCGAGCGATGGACTGGCGCATCGGTCACGATCTGGGGACGCACAGCCGATCGAAGTCGCGCGCTCGCGACGCGCTTTGCCCACGTTACGGCAGTCGCCAGCGCCTCACTCGCGCTGCGCGACGCAACCATCGTCGTTAACGCGACGCCTGTTGGTATGGGGAGCGGCAGCGAGGCGATTCCCGTTGGCGTCGGCGACATCCCGCCTGGTGCGGCCGTGCTGGATCTCGTGTATCGTCGCGCCGAGACGCCCTTCGTCCATGCGGCGATTGCACGCGGGCTGCGCGCGGCCGATGGGCTCATCATGCTCGTCGAACAAGGAGCGCTCGCCTTCGAGCGATGGTTTGGTTTCGCGCCCGATCGCGAGCTGATGCGCCGCGCGTTGGCGACGCCTGGGCCCGCCCAGCACGCCTCTGCCTAACGCTCGCGTCCGTCAGCGCTGCGGCGGCTCGTTCAGCGCTGGCGCTCTGCCTGCCACGGGTGTGCGCCGTCTGCGAGCGCACGTTGAACGAGCGCGAGAGCTACATCATCTGCGGCGTCTGCGTCGCACGCCTCTCGTTGCTTGGGACGCCCCGCTGTGAGCGGTGCGGCCATCCAACCGTCAGCTCGCCGTGCAACTGGTGCAGCAACCTCGACGGTCGCGTACGCGCCGCACGATCGCTGTGCTGGATGACCGGCGGAACGGGTGGGGAAGTGGTTCATGCGCTGAAGTACCGCGGATGGCAGGCACTCGCTGCGCCAATGGCTGAGCGAGTATCCAGACTTGAGGGTGTACTTCGTCCAGGTTACCGCAACGCACTGCTCGCGGTTCCGCTTGCGCCAGCGCGCGAACGTGAGCGCGGCTACAACCAGAGCGCCGTCCTCGCTTCTGAGCTGGCTGCGCGGTGGCGGATCCCGGCGTGGAATGGCGCGCTCGAGCGCACGCGTGAGACGCCCTCGCAGACGGCGTTGACACCGCAGCAGCGTTTAGTCAACGTTGCGGACGCTTTCTCTCTCGTGGCGGCATACCGGGCGCGCTGTCGTGGCGCGCACTTGATCCTCGTCGACGACGTGATCACGACGGGTGCCACCATGAACGCGTGCGCGACGGCAATGTTTGCCGCTGGCGCCCGCTCCGTTGCATACGTGACATTTGGTCGCGCCCGCGCTCCGGGCGACGCGCCAACCTAACGAGGATCCATCACGCCATGGCTTACAAAGTTGGCATCAACGGCTTCGGTCGCATCGGCCGGCAAGTCGTTCGCGCTGCCAAGGAACAGAACGGCGGCGATATCGATTTCATCGCCGTCAACGATCTCACGGACACCAAAACGCTCGCGCACCTGTTCATGTACGATTCAGTGCACGGGCACTTCGACGGATCGTGCACGGCGTCTGCCGATGCGCTCACGATCAATGGCGATTCCATCAAAGTGCTATCGCAAAAGGATCCCGCACAGCTTCCATGGCGAGATCTCGGCGTCGACATCGTACTCGAGTCCACAGGGCGCTTCACGAGCGCGAGCGATGCTCAAAAACACATCGACGGGGGCGCCAAAAAAGTCATCATTTCAGCGCCAGCGAAGGGTGAGCACATCACAATCGTCATGGGCGTGAACGACAAGAAGTACGATCCCGCAACGCATCACATCGTCTCCAACGCGTCATGCACCACGAACTGCCTCGTGCCGATGGTGAAAGTCATCCGCGACGCGTTCGGCTTCAAACACGGAACGATGGTGACGATCCACTCGTACACGAACGACCAGAATATCCTCGACCTGCCGCACAAGGATTTGCGGCGCGCCCGGGCCGCTGCGCTTTCGATCATCCCAACGACGACCGGTGCCGCGAAGGCAACGTCGCTCGTGATTCCGGAAGTGAAGGGAAAGATTGATGGCATCGCGATTCGAGTGCCCACACCGGACGTCTCGCTCACAGAGCTCACTGTCGAAGTGGAACGCGCAGTCACGATCGCCGATGTGAACAGCGCGATGCAGGCAGCAGCCGCGGGCGATCTGCTCGGAATCCTCGCCTACACAGAAGAGGAGCTGGTCTCCGTCGACTACATCGGCAACCCGCACTCGTGCATCATCGACGGAAAGAACACGAACGTTGTAGACAACACGCTCGTGAAGGTCTCCGGGTGGTATGACAACGAGTGGGGTTATGCAAATCGCTGCCTGGATCTCATCCGCTTCATCGGATCCAAGCTATAGATGAACAAGCAGACGATCCGCGATCTCCAGCCGGAGCAGATTCGCGGCAAGCGCGCGCTCGTTAGGGTCGACTTCAACGTTCCGCTGGAGGACGGCAAGGTCGCCGACGACACGCGCATCCGTGCTGCACTGCTGACGTTGGAGGAGCTGGCCGCGGATGGAGCGCGCGTCGTGCTGCTGTCACACCTGGGCCGGCCGAAGGGCGGACCGGATCCCAAGTATTCGCTCGCGCCGGTGGCGGAGCGTCTGGCGTACTTGCTCCCTCGGCCCGTCAAATTTCACCCGGAGTCGACGGGCGCCGCGGCCGTCGCCGCGACAAAAGCGTTAGGCGACGGCGAGATTCTCCTTCTCGAGAACACGCGCTTCCATCCTGGCGAGGAGAAGAACGATCCTGAGCTGTCCCGCGCCTTCGCTGAACTGGGCGATTTCTACGTGAATGACGCATTCGGCTCGGCCCATCGAGCACACAGTTCGACAGCTGGAGTGACGGACTACCTCAAGCCTGCCGTTGCCGGACTTCTGATGGAACGCGAGCTGGAATATCTGGGTCGTGCACTGTCTGACCCCAGACGTCCTTTCATCGCTATCCTCGGAGGAGCAAAGATCTCAGGCAAGATCGACGTCATCGAGGCGCTCCTTCCCAAGGTCGACGGACTTCTGATTGGGGGTGCGATGGCGTGCACATTCTACAAAGCCATGGGCCTCGAAACGGGGAAGTCGCTTGTAGAGCCGGATCGCGTGGACCTGGCGCGTGAGCTTCTGGATCGCGCGCGCATGCGCCTGACGCTGCCGCACGACTGCGTCGTCGCAAGCTCGCTGGAGCAGCCTAACGCCGCGCATGTCGTCAAACGCGACGCAATTCCACCGGACGAAGCGATGTATGACATCGGACCCGACACCATGGCGTCGTACGCCCGCGCCATTCAAACAGCCAAGACGGTCGTCTGGAATGGGCCGATGGGCGTCTTCGAAACTCCGCCGTTCGATCACGGCACACGTGCTGTAGCCGAGGCGATGGCGAAGGCCACGAGCGACGATTGCATAACGATTGTCGGTGGCGGCGATTCCGCCGCTGCCGTCGAGCAGGCTGGCCTGGCCGACAAGATGAGTCATGTGTCGACCGGCGGCGGCGCGTCGCTCGAATTTCTCGAAGGCAAGACGCTTCCCGGCGTCGAGGTTCTGGCCGACAAATGAGACGCGTCCGAAGACCCGTGTTTGCGGCGAACTGGAAGATGCACCACGGCCCCACGGATGCGCGCGAATACTTACACACCTTCCTGGGCGCGTTCGCTCGGCACTCAGACCGCACGCTGATCTTCTTCCCGCCGGCAGCAACGCTCTCCGCGTGTAACGAGGCACTCAAGCAGCGCAGCGAGATTCTGCTCGGCGTGCAGAACATTCATTGGGAAGACAAGGGCGCGTTCACGGGAGAGACCTCGGTGTCCATCGCACGCGACGCCGGCGCACACGTCGCACTCGTGGGCCATTCCGAACGACGCCACGTGTTCGGTGAAACGGACGAGGAGACCGGGCGGAAGGTGGCGGCCGCTGTGCGGGCGGGCCTAACGCCAATGCTATGTGTTGGCGAAACGCTCGCCGAGCGCGAGCGCGGTGCGACTGAGGAGGTCGTCTTGCGGCAGCTCACAGCGGGACTCGCGGTAGTCGACACGTCGCACGCGAGCGAGCTTGCCATTGCTTACGAGCCCGTGTGGGCGATAGGAACTGGAAAGAACGCCACTCCCGAGGACGCGAGCGCCGTGCACGCCACGATCCGTCGTTCCCTCGCCGAACGTCTCGGCGAGCGCGCGAAGCATACAGCGATCCTCTATGGCGGGAGCGTCAATCGGGCGAACGCGGCAGCCCTCCTCGCCGCGGTCGAAGTTGACGGCCTTCTCGTTGGGGGCGCGAGCCTCGACCCAGTGGGCTGGTCCAAGATCGCCAGCACTTGATTCCATCTCGTAAGTCCGCGATTTTATTGCACTTGCTCATGCGCCGGATGGGGGGAAGGGCAGCGTTGTCCGGCAGCCCTATCCCCTAACCCCTAGCCCCTAACAACTAGTTTTCTTTGATGTTCACGCTTCTTCTCGTTCTCCTCGTCCTCGACAGCATCGTTCTTGTCGCCGCCATCCTGCTTCAAGCAGGCAAAGGCGGAGGCTTGGCGGCGAGCTTCGGTGGTGTCAGTACAGCCGCCGACGCGTTCATCGGTACTCGTCAGGCAGGCAACCTCCTGACGAAGGCGAGCTGGTGGTGCGGCGGGGTTTTCCTCGGCCTGGCATTCCTGCTTCAGGTGCTTTCCTCGCACCGGGCCGCGCCACGCTCCGTGCTCGATCAACTTCCTGGTCCTGCATCCACCGCTCCTGCAGTCCCCAAAGGACAGCAGCCGGCCGTTCCTCTGAGTACGCCTAACAAGCAGGACGCTGCACCGCCTCCCAACACTGGCGCCGCGAAGGGTCCAGTGGAGAAACCAAAGTAGAGATGGTCAAGGCGCCAGATCGCGTTCCGGGGTTCCTCCTCCTCGAGGATGGAACCCTTTTTCGTGGCTCTATGACAGGCGGGCGTGACGCCGCACCGGCCGTCGCCGAGGTCGTCTTCACGACGAACCTAACGGGATACCAGGAGGTCTTTACCGATCCCTCGTATCGCGGGCAGATCGTCGTTATGACCGCGCCGATGATCGGGAACTACGGCGTAAACTCGGAAGACGGCGAATCCGAGGGACCGCAGGTTGCCGGCGTCGTCGTGCGCGAGCTGTCACGCAGTTATTCCAATTGGCGCGCTGACGACGATCTCGCTGAGTGGCTCACGCGAGCGAACGTGCCCATCCTCGAAGGCATCGACACGCGCCAGGTCACTCGGCGCCTGCGTAGCCAGGGCGTCGTGAACGGCGTACTCGCGCCAGGCGAAAGCATCACGGATGAAGCCCGCGCGGCGCTCGAAGCCTGCCCCAGCATGGAAGGGCTGGATCTCGCATCGGTCGTCACGACGAAAAAGCCGTACGAGTACGGCTCGCCTAACGCGAAGTCGCGCATCGTTGCCTACGACTTCGGGATCAAGCGCAACATCTTGCGGCTCTTCGAAGAGAACGACTGCCGCGTGACCGTCGTGCCGGCGACGACCCCGCCTGAGGAGGCGCTGGAGCGCAAGCCGGACGGGGTGTTCTTCTCGAACGGGCCGGGTGATCCGGCGGCGGTGACTTACGCCCCGAACACGATGCGGCGGATCGCCGAGGCGAACGTCCCGATCTTCGGCATCTGCCTGGGCCACCAGATCCTCGGCCTCACCTTTGGCGGCAGCACCGAGAAGCTCCCGTACGGCCACAGGGGAGGGAACCACCCGGTGCGCGACATCGAGACCGGTCGCGTTCTGATCACCTCGCAGAACCACGGCTTCGCCGTGTCAGGGAACGAGGCGGGTGTCCCCGGCGCCCCCGAGCTGGACGTCACTCACGTGAACCTCAACGACGGCACGATCGAGGGGATCAAACACCGCGAGCTACCGATTTTCGGGGTCCAGTATCACCCGGAGGCAGCGCCAGGCCCCCATGACGCCCGGCCACTGTTCAGGCAGTTCATGGCAGCGGTCAGAGGCCCGGACACGACCTAAAAAGCGGTCGCGCGGACGAACGCGGGACAACTGCGAGACGAACGCTGATCCTCGGTTTCTTAACAACAAAAGCTGTCTCCGCGTTGGTCCGCGTGTCGTCCGCGTTGGTCCGCGCTATAGCTTTTCGAGCCGAGGTGGGCTCACCACCAGTCTCGCAAACGCTTGACACACAACACTTAACGGCCTATGTTCGACGAGCCAGCCACCCCTGGGAGCGTCGCTCCCACTCCACGCTCCAATGACTAAAGCCGACCTGGTCGAACACGTTACGGCTCAGATTGCCCAAACGGCTGGGCCCATGATTTCCAAAAAAGACTGCGCGCGCGTCGTTGATGCGTTTCTTGACGCTATCAAAGAAGCGCTTCAGCAGCAGCGCAACATCGAGGTGCGTGGCTTCGGCACATTCAAAATCCGTCATCGCAAAACGCGAATGGCGCGCAATCCACGCACAGGTTCTCCTGTAGAGGTTTCTGCACGGCCAGTTCCTGTATTCAAGCCGTCGAAAGAATTGCGCGCGATGGTTGCTGACCTCGAGCCACTCGCTGAAGGCCCCAACGACTAAGCTCTGCAGCATGAATGCACTAACGCCCTGCTTTCGTGAGCAGGGCGTTTCTTTCTAAATGCTCTTGCGGCCGCAGGTCTACGCTGATGCGCGCGGATTGACTCTTTCGATCAACCTAAACGGAAACAGTCTGCGATGGTCTGCGGCAAAAAAACGGGTGGTGTGGGGTACCTAAGTCGTGTCGGTATGCTGCGTTCTGTCGATATTATGTGTCTATGCGCGTAGGACTTCGCCTCTTCGCTTCGTACGCCGATGCGCTCGGCACGCGCTCACTCGACGTGACGCTCGCTGACGGTGCGACTGTGCGCGACGCGCTCGCCTATGTGAGGGCGTTGCCGGGTGCGAGTGCGTTACCTCCTGCGCCACTCATGGCCGTGAATGCCGAATACGCGCCACTCGATCAGCCACTCAGTCATGGCGACGAGGTCGCCCTGATCCCACCGGTCGCCGGCGGATGAATCACGTCGCGCTTGTTACCGAGGCAATCGACGTCGCCGCGCTCCTCGCGCGCGTGTCGTCGCCAACGGTCGGCGCGATTGCGTCGTTCCTGGGAACGGTGCGCAACGTGAACGACAATCGCGCGGTGACCGGCATCGAGTATTCCGCCTACGAGGAAATGGCCGAGCGCGAGATGCGCGCGATCGTCGCGGAAGCAGCGGCGCAAGTGGACGGCGTCCCGCCGAGGATCGCGATCGAGCACAGGCTTGGCGAACTTTCGTTAGGCGACGTCAGTGTGGCGATCGCGGTTTCCCACGCGCGTCGCGCTCCCGCGCTCGACGCCTGCCGCTACGTGATCGAGGAGCTCAAGAAGCGCGTCCCGATCTGGAAGCGTGAGCATTACGCGGATGGCAGTCGCGCGTGGGTGGATAATCGCAATACTGTCGGCGCCGTCGAATTGCCGGGGGTCATCGGCTGATGCCGGCGCAGACGACGCTCACCGACCAGTTCGGCCGCCGCATCGAGTACCTCCGCATCTCGGTCACGGATCGCTGCAACTTCCGTTGCGTCTACTGCATGCCCGTGGACGGGCTGCCGTGGCTACCCAAAGCCGAGATCCTCACGTACGAAGAGATCACGGAGATAGTTAGGCAGCTGGCGCCGCTCGGCCTCCGTCGTTTGCGCATAACAGGCGGCGAGCCCACGATCCGCCCTGATCTTATCACGCTCGTGCGCATGCTGCGCTCCGTTCCGGGGATCGAGGACATCTCTCTCTCGACGAACGGTGTGAAGCTCCCGGACCTCGCCAAGGCTCTGCGTGACGCTGGACTCGATCGCGTGAACATGAGCGCCGACTCGCTTCGACCGGAGCGCATCTCGGCGATCGCGCGCCGGAACCTCGGCTTCGAGCCGCGTATCGCTGCGCGAGCGGCGCAGGACGCTGGCCTGGACCCGATCAAGCTCAACATGGTCGTCCTGCGCGGCGTCAACGACGACGAAGTCGAGGACTTCGCGCGCCTTACGCTCCACAACCCCTGGCACGTGCGCTTCATCGAGCTCATGCCGGTCGGCGATATGCGCGAGCTCACGTGGGACCACGTGGTTCCGAGTGAAGAGGTTCTCGATCGCGTCCGCGCGCTCGGCGAACTTGCGCCGGACGGCGGCCCCGCGCGCGGCAATGGGCCCGCCAAGTATTTCCGCCTCCCTGACGCCGCCGGAACCATCGGCATCATCACACCGATGACGCACACCTACTGCGGATCCTGCAACAGGGTGCGCCTAACGGCAGACGGTCGCCTGCGCACCTGCCTCTACGGCGATCATGAGGTCAACCTGCGAGATCCGCTGCGCGCTGGCGACGCACTCGAGCCATTGTTCCGGCAGGCGCTTGCCGACAAGCCAAAGGAGCATCAGCTGCTGCAAATGCAGGTAGGCGGCCTGCGCGCCCTCTCTCAAGTCGGCGGCTAAGCTCGGCTCGCGACTCGGAATCGCGCGCGAAATCGCGGCGCGTTAGTTTACGCGCACCGAAAACTCTCCCTAGCAGGGATACGACCGCGATGGTGGATCTGATCACCGTAGTCGGCGCCGGAAACGTCGGCGCGACTGCCGCACAGCGACTCGCCGAGAAGGAGCTGTCAAAAAAGGTCGTGCTCGTGGACGTCCTCGAGGGAGTCCCTCAAGGCAAAGGGCTCGATCAGTGGCAGTCGGCGCCTATCGAGAGCTACGACACGCGCGTCATCGGCACGAACAGCTACGACGAGACCGCCGGCTCGGACATTGTTGTCGTCACTGCGGGAATCGCACGCAAGCCGGGGATGTCGCGCGACGACTTGCTCAACACGAATGCGGGGATCGTAAAATCGGTCTCGGAACAAATTGCCCGCTCCTCGCCGCACGCAATCATCATTGTCGTCTCGAATCCACTGGATGTGATGTGCTACGTCGCCAAGACAGTGACTGGGTTCCCGCGCGAACGAGTGTTAGGCATGGCCGGAGTCCTAGACACGGCGCGCTATCGCGCGTTCCTGGCCGAAGCGCTCGACACCTCGGTGCGCGATATTCAGGCCATGGTGTTAGGCGGGCACGGCGACACGATGGTGCCTCTGGTGTCATACACTACCGTAAGCGGAATCCCAATCACGCAACTGCTCGAGAGGTCGAAGCTCGACGCGATCGTCGATCGCGCGCGCAACGGCGGCGCCGAGATCGTGAAGCACCTCAAGACCGGATCGGCGTATTATGCGCCCTCAGCGGCAGCCGTGCAGATGGTCGAGGCGATCGTGCA
>DATBKN010000428.1:0-10806 GCA_036555845.1 Gemmatimonadaceae bacterium
TCGGCCACTCAAGGTTGTGTTGATGGACTACCCCGAAGGCCAGGTTGAGGAGCTCGATGCACCGTACTACCCGCACGATGTGCCGAAAGAAGGCTCTCGCGCGGTGCCGTTCTCGCGCGAGCTGTATATCGACAGCGAAGACTTCATGGAGAATCCGCCGAAGAAGTTCTTCCGCCTGGCCCCGGGACGCGAAGTGCGGTTGCGCTACGGCTACCTGATCACATGCACCGACGTGATCAAGGACTCGTCAGGCAATGTGATTGAATTGCACTGCACGTATGATCCGGCCACGCGCGGCGGCAACACGCCCGATGGGCGCAAAGTCCAAGGGACCATCCACTGGGTCTCGGCGGCGCGCGCACTGGATTGCGAAGTGCGGCTCTACGATCGGCTCTTCAGCGTTCCCGATCCTGACGCGGTTCCGGAAGGCCAGGAATTCACGTCGGTGCTGAACCCACAGTCCCTGATTATCGTTAGGCAGGCGAAGATTGAGCCGAGCGTTGCGAATGATCCGCCGGGGTCGCGTTATCAGTTCGAGCGCACCGGGTATTTCATGAGCGATCCAGTCGATTCCAAGCCGGGTGCGCTGGTTTTCAATCGCACGGTCACGCTACGGGATAGTTGGGCGAAGCTCGCAGGAAGTTCTTAGGTCGCTAACTGGTCCACCGCGGTGAAGCGCTTGATCTTTGGAAACCTGGCTGCAAAACGAAGCCCCCACGCTCCGCTGCGCGTCGTTCCTCTGGAATAACGGCCCTGGTGCCTAACCGGCGCGGGCCGTTTACGTTTGCGGCTGGCTGGCCCTCCTCTTGCACAGGTCCATCGGCCCGGCACAATGCCCTCAACTCCCAGCGCCCGAGCGACTTACGCATAGTTCAGCAGCGCTCTCCCCCAGCGTTGCAGAAGCCGCAACCGATGATAGCATCGGGCCACTCTGGCTTGTCGCTTCTCTCGCCGCCGCACTCCTCCTCGCGCGCCTGTTGAGCGCGAGCTACGGAGCGTTCTACGAAGGCGACGAGATATCGATCGCTGCCGGCGTCGCTGGGATCGCCCGGGACAATGTGGGGCACATGTATCGCTACGGGCCGCAGGTGGGATACTACCGACTGGTGCTGGGGCTCAACGCGCTGTTCCAGGGTGGCGTGCTCACGATTCCGCTGATCATGGTAACCCTGTCGGTACTCGCCGGCACGCTGATTCCGCTGATGGGGCTATACACGTTTCGCTCTGACCTAACGAGAGTCGAGCGTTGGTTGTGCGCCGGGACGCTCGCTGCCAACCCGATCCTGTGGACCAGCAGCCGCTACGGCAACACTGCCATGCCGGCCGCGGCTCTGGTCGTCGCTGCCGTCGTGCTCTTATCTAACCGTCCGCAGAGACTCGGCGAGTTGGCGGCCCTCGTATTGTTTGGACTCGCAATTCTCGTTAGGGCCGACTCGGTCCTGGCCACCGGCGCGATCGGCGTGCTGCTCTGGCGCAACCATGGATCGTTCGTCAAGGCGGCGTGGCGCGTGGGCGCGGTCGCGCTCGTGCTCGCGGCGATCTTCGGCGCGCTGTTCGCATGGGATCCGTACATGCACCAGATCCTTGGCGATGTGCGCACGCACTTAGCCACGCCCGATCGCACGCGTTTCTTCGAATTCCTGATTTGGGCCGTTTCCCCCTTCCCGCTCGCCTACGCAATCCTCGGTCTTCGCGATCTGGAGCCCTCACGGCGCTGGCTGCTGGCGACGATCGCAGCGTGGTGTGTGCCGAGCATGGGTTTCTATTTCACGGCAACCACAACGCCTCGCTACTTCGTGCTTCCAGCATTCGCGATCGCTATTGCGGCAGCCGTCGGCATGTACAACGTCGCGCGGCTCGTTCCGCGCTGGCCGCGCATCGCGTGGGCTTTGGTGCTGCTGACCGCGTCGCTCCATCTCTTCGTCGGTCTGAGCAACTTCTATCCCGGGCAAGAACGCGGATGGCTCACTGATGCACGCACCGGATCGCACGACGGCGACGTGTTGGCGGGGGCGTTCCTCTACAACTCATACAGGCAGCATGATTGGCGCAGTGCGATGCGTCAGCCGCTCGTCGGCAAGCTCGTTCCCGTTGAGCGCTCGTACACGGCAGCGTTTCGCGAGCTGGTTGCCGGACGCCATCGAGGCAAAAACGTCGTGCTCGTATTCTCAGGTGGCGAGGGTCACGCGGCGCACTATTTCGCGCAGCTGTTCGACGCCACGGTGACAGACAAGGGACGCTCGTACCGCCCCATGGATCCCGTAACATACGATATTGGCGGCGCACGCCTAACGGCTGTTGGCATCTACCAGTTCGACGCGGACTCGGCACGCATTCCGGTCGCGGCCGGTGATATCGTATGGTTGCTGAATCGCGCGCCCGGCGACGTTCCGGATACCGAGTCGCACGTCGCCTCTCACATGCCGACGGGACTCATGCTCGGAGGAGCTTCGCGGATCGACGGCGCCCCGATGCTATGGTCGTACCACGTCCAGCACGCGCCATCGTGACCGCTACGGTGCCTAACGGGGAACTCGTGATGCTGAACGACGGCTCGCCCGACGCGCTCCGCTGTTGCGCACTCTCGTGAGGCACAAGAAATGACCACGCCCGGTAAGGTTACCATTGTCGTTCCCACCATCCGCGAAAGCAGTATCAAGGATTTCCTCGCGGCGTGGGAGCAGGAGTTCCGCGACTGCACCGTGGTCGTCGTGGAGGACAACACGGAGCGCACGTTCCAGATCGGCGGCGCGAACATCCAGCACTACTGCCACCAGGACATCGAACGAGACCTGGGACAGAGCGCGTGGATCATCCCGCGCAAAACCGACTGCGTCCGGTCTTACGGGTACTTCAAAGCGTGGCAGCTCGAGCCAGACATGATGATCACGCTGGACGACGACTGCTATCCCAATGAAGGCCAAACGGATTTCGTGGCGACGCACTGGGCTCGCCTCAACACGGTCGGCGAAGCAAATGCCTGGGTCTCGACAGTCGACGGGATCATTCCGCGCGGCGTGCCTTACGAGCCGCAGAACACACAACGCCGGCGGCCGTGCGTCCTGAACCACGGTCTGTGGAACAACGTCCCTGATTTCGACGCGCCAACTCAGCTGCTTCACATTCGTTACCCGCGCGAACTCTCATGGACCGACAGGACGATCCCGGTCGGCAGCTACTTTCCCATGTGCGGCATGAACGTGGCGATTCGCCGCGAGGCGATCCCTGCCTTCTACTTTCTCTTGATGGGGCTCGACAAGTACGGCTTCGATCGCTTTGGCGACATCTGGGCGGGCGTCATCCTCAAGAAAATTGCCGACCACCTTGGCCATTGCATCAACAGCGGCAGCCCGGCGATCAAACACCTGCGCGCGTCCAATGTGTGGGCCAACTTGCGGAAGGAAGCACCCGGGCTTGGTATCAATGAGACTTTCTGGGCAAACGTCGACGCGGTTCCGTTGCGTGGATCGACATTCCGCGATTGCTACCGCGAGATCGCGAATGGATTGACGCTCGAAGGGGAGTACTGGGACACGCTGCGCAAAGCGATGCTGCTCTGGACCGACCTGTTCTCGACATAGAGAAACGATGCCCAACACCGGCCCGTTCAACGATGAACGCCTCTACGTTGTTATGCCCATCTACAACGAGGAGGCCAGCGTCGCGGAGGTTGTTCGCGAATGGAAGGCGTGCCTCGAGCAGGTGGCGCCGGATCATCGGATTCTCATTCTGAATGACGGTTCAAAAGACAACACGGCCGAGATCCTGGCGGGAATCGCCGCGTCGACACCCGGAATCGAAGTCATCAACAAGCCGAATAGCGGCCACGGGCGTACGTGCATCTACGGCTACGGAGAAGCGATCGCCCGCGGCGCGCGCTGGGTGTTTCAGATCGATTCCGATGGTCAGTGCGATCCGCGGTATTTCGCGTCGGTCTGGGCACGGCGCGCGACGCATTTAGCGATCTTCGGCCAACGCGTGGACCGCGACGACGGGCTTGCTCGCAAGTTCATTTCGCTGTTCTGTCGCGTCGCAACGCACGTTGCCACCGGTGTCCCGGTACGAGACCCTAACGTGCCGTATCGCTTAGTTCGGGCAGATGTACTCGCCGCCGCTGTCCGAGATTTTCCGGCGGACTTCGGCCTGTCGAACATCCTCGTTGCGGTGATCGTCCAAAAGGGGCTCGGCAGGAGAATGGCGTTTGAGCCCATCGGCTTTCGCGACCGCACCGGGGGGGAGCCGAGCGTAAAGTGGATGAAGTTCGTAACTGAGGGTTGGCGGCTCTACGCGGCGCTCATCGGCAAGCGCGCGCACGTCGCTGCGCGCGCCGCGGAGATCGCGCACCTTCCTCCCGCGCCGCTTCGAATTGCACACATCGTTGCTCCACCTCTGCGCGGCACGTAACATCTCCGCTGATTCAGCGGATGCTCCCCGTCGGGCGTAGACGATTTGCATCCTGATTTCGCGCACTCGCGCTCCCCAGAGGCCTCAATGACCGTCCTCCGTCCCCGCACCGCGCGCGCCATTCTGTGCGCGCTCACTGCAGTCGTGCTCCTAGCGCTCCCCGTCTTCGCCCAGAACGCCGCCGGGGGCCGGATGAGCAACGACGAAGTCATCAAGAGCGAGCTATTCGTTCGACCGCCCGATCCTGTCAGCTCGGCCGTTCTCGCACCGCGGCACCTCAACGTGTCGGTCAACAACCTTTCAGCCGACCGCATGTGGTTCATCAACGAGATCGGCGACGGTCCTGTGACGATGGACGTCTTCTCGAAGCCGTTCCATGAACTGGGTGGATTGTTCATCGACTTCCGCGCGAATCGCAATCGCACCCTAACGATTCGCAACAACGTCTCGCTGCAGCTCATCTCGGCGACGAACGGAAACAAAGTGAACGTGCAGGTCCCGGCCGGCGCGCGCATCTCCAATGCGACCTGGAGCCCGGACGGCAAGGCTGTCGCGTTTTTCGTGCACACCCCGGATGCGACGCACATTTATGTGTCGGATCTCGCGGGCAAGGCGATGCAGGTGACGAAGACGCCAGTGCTCGCGACGCTGGTCACGAGTTTCGACTGGACAGCGAATGGCGGACAGATCGCCACCGTGATCATTCCAGCGAATCGTGGCGCGATGCCGACGCCGCCGGCCGTGCCGCAGGGTCCCCGCGTCAAGCTCGCTGAAGAAAACGACAAGAACAGGCTGCGCACGTATCAGAGCCTGATGGCGACGCCGTATGATCAGTCGCTACTCGAGTGGGACGTGACGGGCCAGGTGGTTTTGATCGACGTGAAGACGAAGACCGTGAAGACTGTCGGTCAGCCGACGATGGTGCGCGAGATCGATCCGTCGCCTGACGGCAAGTTTCTGCGCGTCACGCGTATGGTGAAGCCGTTTTCGTACGTCGTTCCGGTCAGCAGCTTCGGTACCGTTCAGGAGATCTGGGACACCGACGGAAAAGTTCTCGCCACTGTTCAGACCGATCCGCTCAACCTCGGCGTGGATACAGCGCGAGCGGTAGCGGCGCCTGGTGCTGGCGGCGGTGAGCCGCAAGGAAAGCGCGAGATCACCTGGCGTCCCGACAACCAAGGGCTGACGTACCTCGAGCAGGATCCGCCCGCGCGTCGCGACAGCACACGCGCAGCTGACGATACGACGGGCCAGCCGCGTCGCCGCGACCGCGTGATCAGCTGGGCGCCCCCGTTCGGCAGCGGTGATAAGACGACTTTGTACGAGAGCAACACGCGCATAACGACGCATCGTTACTCGCCCGATCTCAAGACGCTGTTCCTCTCCGAGCGGGCGGGGCCGACGACTCACGAGTACGCCGTGATTCTCAGCGAACCAACGAAGCGCTACACCCTTGCGCGGTATCGCGCCGAGGACGTCTACGCGAATCCGGGCGCGCTCATCATGAAGCGCGGCACGTTAGGCGGCGGCGGCGGATTCGGCGGCGGCTTCGGAGGATTCGGTGGAGCCAACCTCGCGAATCGTGAAGTTCAGCTGTCGCCGGACGGAGAGAGTGTGTACCTCTACGGCATCAAGTACGACAAGAATCCGCTGGAAAACGGACCCAAGTCGTTCGTCGACAAGGTGAACATCAAGACGGGCGCGAAGAATCGGATCTATGAGAGCGAGAACAACAACGTCTACGAACGCGTCGTCGCCTTCCACGATCTCGAGGCGAAGCACCTCATTGTGTCGCGTGAATCGGAGACGGCGATCGCGCAGGCGTTCTATCGCAACGGTGATCAGCTGACGCAGATCACGCAGAACACGGACTACACGCCGGACCTAACGAAGGCACCGAAGGAGAGCTTTATCGTCGAGCGTCCGGACGGTTTCAAGTTCAAGGTCAATGTTTCGCTGCCACCGGACTATGTGAAGGGGACGAAGCTCCCGGCGATGTTCTGGTTCTATCCGAGAGAGTTCGCTGGGCAGGAGGAGTACGATCGCGGCGCGCGCACGTTCAACAAGAATGCCTTCCCGAACTTCAACACGCGCTCGATGCAATTCCTCGTGCGGTTAGGCTATGCGGTCGTGGAGCCTGACGCGCCGATCGTCGGCACGGCTGGTCAGTGGAACAACAACTACGAGAACGATCTGCGCAACAACCTCTCTGCGGTGATCGATGAAGTCGATCGTCGCGGTTTGGTGGATCGCACGCGCATCGCGATCGGCGGGCACAGCTACGGCGCGTTCTCCACGGTGAACGCGATGGTGCATACGCCGTTCTTCAAGGCCGGCATCGCCGGCGACGGGAATTACAATCGTACCCTGACGCCGCTCGACTTCCAGAGCGAGCGTCGCAGCTTCTGGGACGCGAAGGACAGCTACCTCGCGATGTCGCCGTTGCTCTTCGCGAACAACCTGACGGGCGCTCTCTTGATGTATCACGGCATGGGCGATCAGAACGTGGGCACGGAATTGAGCAACTCGCCGCGTCTGTTCCATGCGCTCAACGGCCTGGGCAAGACGACCTCGATGTACCTGTATCCGTTCGAGGATCACGGTCCGGCGACAAAGGAAACGCTGCTCGACCTGTGGGCGCGCTGGTCCGCCTGGCTCGACAAATACGTGAAGAATCCCAAAAAGGAAAAGACCGTAAGTTAGCGGATAGGGGATAGGGGATAGGGGATAGGCGATATAGCATGCAACATGGTGGGGGATAGACCTCGTTAGGCTTATCCCCCCCTTTTTTTCTCCCGTGATTCGTTCGATCGTAAGATCAGCGGCGCTTCTCGGCACCAGCGCGATCATCGTCGCGCATGCCGGCACTGGGGCTACACAGAGTGGTGTCTCGATCACTTTCCTCGCCAACGAGGGCGTCCTTCTCTCGTCAGGTGATCGCCAGGTCCTGATCGACGCGCTCTTTCAGAAGTACGAAACCGGCTATGCGCTCCCCGCCGACTCGACGCGCGCGGCTCTGGAACGAGCCGCAGCACCGTTCAATTCTGTCGACCTCATTCTCGTCACGCACCGGCATGGCGATCACTTTCATCCTGCTCCGGTCGTCAGACACCTGCTCGCGAATAGTGGAGCGACGCTCGTGACGTCGAAGCAGGTGATCGACAGCCTAACGGGACGCTTGCCTGCTGGCCATGGATTGACGCCGCGGCTTGTTGCGCGGACTACAGTGCGTGGATCGCGGCGGCGCGAGGTCGTTGCCGGCATCTCCGTCGAGTTGCTCGGACTTCCACATGGTGGGCGGCGGCATCGCAACGTCGAACACCTCGGCTACATCGTGGACCTCGGTGGGCGCCGCGTGCTGCACGTGGGAGACACGGATTTCGATGAGTCGACATTCGCACCGTTTCGGCTCGATACAGCACGCATTGACGTCGCGCTGCTGCCCCTCTGGATGGTCACCAGCGCGGAAGGCAAGCGCGTCATCGAGCGGTGGATTCGCCCGCGGCAGGTGATTGCCTTCCACGTAGGGGACGACGACATGGAAGACGCACCTCGTGCTGTGCGCGCCGCGATGCCAACCGCAATCACATTTACGCGCTCGCTGGAATCACGCAGCTGGTAGTGGCGATGACGCGTCCTCTTGCGTAATCGCCGCGACCGTGGAGGCGCTCGATGCCCACGTCATCGTACCAGCCGGGAGTTAGCGGCGGCCGAGTCCAGCGATCAATTGGTCGGGATAGTCGCCGAACATCCCATCCACGCCTAACGCGGCCAGCTCGCGCACCTCGGCGAGCGCGTCGCCCTTGTAACGCTCGGCGAGGAACTGGCGCTCGGGACGCAGCGTCCAGACGTGCACCAGCAGCCCCGCCGCGTGCGCATCTCTTATCACCGCAGTCGCCGCAGTACCCGCTGCCGCCGGCACAATCAGGCGCGTGTTCACTCCAACAGCGTCGGCGTACGTCGCGATCTCGCGCAGCGCGTTAGGCGTGACCTGGTTCGCGTCAGAGACGAGCTGCACGAGGCGCAATCGCGTTTGCTTACGCAGCATTCGCAAATTCGCCGCTTCGAATGATTGAATGAACACCGGCGCGTCACGTCGATCCATCTGGCGCGCACGCAGCGCAGCGAGAAGCGGCTCTTCGAGCGGCAGTCCGATGCTGCGGAAGTACGTGGGGTGTTTCGTTTCGGGATAGACGCCGACGACACGGCTGCGACGGCGACCGGCGCTGTCAGCCAGGGCCAACACTTCGCTGAACGTCGGAATCGCGAACTGGCCGTCGTACGCATGAGATCGAAACGGCAGCCGCTCGTTCGCGCGGACCGACCGCAGCTCGTCCCACGTAAAGTCTTCGCTGAACCACCCCGTGATGCTGTCGCCGTCGATCAGCTTCGTCGAACGACGTTCTGGATAGCGCGTGGCGATATCCGTCGTCCCCCCGATCTCGTTTTCGTGCCGCGCGATGAGCACGCTGTCTTTCGTCATAACGAGATCCGGCTCGATGAAGTCAGCGCCCATCGCGATCGCCAGGGCGTACGCCTCCAGGGTATGCTCCGGCCGATGCCCGCTCGCGCCGCGATGCGCGATAACGAGTGGACGCGATTCACTGTACGGCGCCCCCCGCTGCGAAGCGTACGGCGCCATTCCACATGCGAGAAGAAGCGCACACATCACGCCTGTCAACCAAGGACGCGGAGCCAGAACTCGGTGAGCCTGTTGTCCTCGAGACTCGGCACTGAACACTCGCGACGCAAAGCTCCTGGTCTTCATTCTTCTATGTGCGCTCGACGATCCGATCAACGAGATAACTCGACTGCTGCAACGCTTCGGTCGTGAACGCGCCAAGAAAATCCCGAACTTCTTCGAACAGAGCCGTAAAGGCCGCTTGATCGCGCCGCGCGATGACCCGGGCGACTTCCTCCGCCGCGGCCTTGAGCGCGCTCGTCACCTCCGCTGATCGCGGATTCCGCATTTCGATCTCCCCGTAGAGCGCGGGCGACTGCGCGAAGTGCCGCGCCGTCATGTACAACTCGAGGAGGTAGACAGGAGACGTGAAGCGCATCGTCTCCTCGATCGGCACGCCGAGGCGCGCCAGCGTGAGTCCCATCACCTGCGTCTGATAGTGCGTCAGCACCTGCACGATCGACATGACGCGGTCGTGATGATCCGCCGTCGTCTCCGTGATCACCATGCCGTGCGACGTCAGGGTATGCGCCAGCCAGTCGGCCCACGTGTCACCGCGCGCACGACAGAGGACGACGCGCTGGCCCTGCAGCGTGTGCACCGACGGCCCGAACATCGGATGCATGCCGACAACGCTCGCTTTTGTGCTCGCCAGCATCGCTTCGACAGGCTCCTGCTTCACGCTCGTTAGGTCGGTGAGCAGCGACTCCGGCCGCAGCGCCGGTCCCACCTGGCGAATCACCGCTTCGGTGCGATCGATCGGCACGCTGACGACGACGACGTCCGACACCGCAGCCGCATCTGCGGCGCTGAGATCGGTATCCAGATCGACGATGAGCACCCGGTGCCCCAGGTCCGCAAACATGGCGCTGAAGACGCGTCCCATGCGGCCATGACCGCCGATGATCGTGACGGTTCGCGCATGCTCGTCAGGCAGCACTTCCACTCGCAGCAGCGCCTGATAATCCCGGCTGGCTCGCAACAGCAGCCGGAACAGCGATTCCATCTCGCCGGGTGGCAGCCCCAGCTCCGACGCCACGCGCATGCGGTCTTCCAGCACCTCCTGCTCGCGTTGCACGTCGCGGATGCGCAGCCCAGCGGCTCGCTTGACCTCGGCGATCTCGCGCACGAGCCCCATGCGCCGGGCAACTGCCTGCAGAATATCGCGGTCGGTCGCGTCAACCATCGCGCGCAGCAGCGACAGCGTTCGGGCCTGTTCGGTCATCTCGGTGGCTCGCTCGGACAGGAGTGACGACGCACAAAGCGGCCGCGAACGCGGCCTAACGAGATCTCGAGCTCAGCCGGCGCGCTCCGCCGCGACGGCCTAACGACGTGTGGCTCAACTCCCTCGCAGCAGTTTCTCGGCGATCTGATCCGCCATTCCACGTGCGTCCGCGGACTCGTCGTTCGTGAGGATGATGATCGTGACGCGGCGCTGCGGAATGCGCACGAACGCGCTTCGCCCGCCGCCCGGCGACCCGAACGCGCGATATCGCGTGGAACCGCGGTACGTGTCCACCTCCCAGCCTTTCGTCGCGTCGATCGGCTCGCGCTCGATGCCCGGCGCCGCGGCCGGATTTCGTGCGTATGTGCGCGGCACTTCCAGGCCGAGCGCAACGCGATAGAGCTCGTCCACGTTGGAGAGCACGCTGCCATCCGGCGTCGCCGATGTCTTGTGCAGGCCAACAGGCTGCGATGCGCGCTGCGCGACGCAGCGCTGG
>DATBKN010000429.1:0-3242 GCA_036555845.1 Gemmatimonadaceae bacterium
GCCACTCATCGCTTTCCGCCGCGCCGCCACCGACCGCAGCGAAATGAGGTAGTTGGCGCTTGTTGTTAGGCGATCCGGCACAGCGGCCAAACGCTTAGCCCCGGTCGTTCGGCGAAACGACCGGGGCGATTAGCTACCCGCTTGGCGTTCAGCGCGAGATCGTGCGAACGATGTAGTCGTTGTACACGTAGCCGTAGTTGCGAATCACCACGCGATGCGTTCCAAGCCCGGGCGAGCGCAGCACGCAGAAGTCGGTGCCGTCCGTATCGCTGCTTACCAATTCGCCATTGGGACCATACAGCCAGCAATCGAGGTCTGTATCGCCATCACCGCGGATGGTCACGTAGTTATCGAACAGGCCGACGCTCACGTAGTGTTGGTTCGTCGACTGACCGTAGACTCGGCTGCTGAAGTACGCCGCGGCCGCGCGAGCAGAACCGGCAGTCAAACCAACCGCGGCGAGGGTGATGAGGGAGACGCGCATAACGCGCGACATGCGGGAGAAGATCGAGCGGAACATTGAGAGGCTCCTAGAGCGAGTGGGAAATCGTGAGTGGTTGTGTCCTGGCGAGGGTTGTCGGAGCGCTTGCCCCAACCCCCTCTGCCTCTCAATGCCGGCCACTCGCCGATTTGTCATCGCCTCCGTTTGGGCGGGGCGACCAATCTCTGTCTAACGGATCTCGGGAGGCGGCTTCGGCGCCAGGACGACGACCTCGATCCGAGCCCGATCTGGCGTATTGGCAACGGAATACGGCGAAGCCGCCAGCGTAATTCGATCCGCGGCAACTCCTCCGATCTGTAGCGCGTCACGAACGACTCCCGCCCTTACTGTCAGCGGATCGGCTGCGCTGTCGGTCAGTTCACGGTCTGAGTAGCGGACGATCGCGACCCGGTATTCCACTCGACGCGCGAGGACCTTCGCAAGCTGGCGCGTCGCATCGCGCCCAACCGAGCTGAGTGTCGCACCGTCGAAAACGGAGTCGAGCAAGCCGATTGCGAGGCTATCTCCCGCGGAGCGCGGGGCGGCGAGAGCAGGAAAGTCGCTGTGGAGTTGCATCAGGGACTGCTTGAGCTCGAGCGTGCGCGTCCGCCTCGTGTCCGGGTTGAGCGTGAGCCACGCCCGCTCGGCGCTATCGGTCGCATTACGAAGCGTCATCGCAGAAGGGAGCGGAATTCCGCCTGGTCCTAACGACTGTGAGTCCTTCGGCGTGCCGACGGCTAGCGGAACGGTGGTCTGTCCAGTGGTCGCAGAATCGCGGGGAACCTGGCCGAGCGAATCCGGTTGCTGGCGCAGCCACGTCTGACGTCCGATTGCGACGGCGAGCAGAAGCGTCGCGGCGATCGCGAGTCCCCACTGAGGGAGGCGTCGACCACCCCGGCGCTCGACGACGAGCGGCCGAACCGAGGCGGGAGAAATCTCGGCCGCTGTGGGGACAGCTGCCGCGACGCTTGGAAGTATGACGCGCTCGCCGGAAGCGCGACGCGTCTTGATTTTCTCGAATAACTCGTTAGGTGGACGGCTCGCCAGGCTGAGAAGTGCAGTGACATGGCGCGCCTCTTCTACTTCGCGCTGACAAGAGTCGCACGAGCGAACATGCGAAACGAGCATCGCGTCGCTGTCGGCATCGTACTCGCTGTCCGCGATGCGATGCACATGCACGAGCGCAGGATGGCCGTCGCGCGCGATCGTCACATCGTCTGCCCATGACTCATCCGCGGCACCCACGGGCAGCTCCACCCGCTCACCTGCGGCTCGGCGCGCTTTGATGCGCGCGAGAAGATCAACGGGAGGTTGGCTCGAGAGCGCGATGGATGCTGCCGCACGCCGCACCCGTTCGACGTCTGCTTGGCACTGCGCGCACGTTTCGATGTGCGCAATGAGCGCCGAGTCGCGTGAGCGATCGACGCGGCCGTCCGCGAACCGCTCGAGATCCGAAGCGTTAGGATGCATTCAGCCCACTGCCACCGGTTGCGCGAGATACTTGCGGATTTTGCACAGCCAGTTTCGCGCGCTCGCCTCGGTTATCCCGATGCGCTCTCCGATCTCGCCGAAGTCGTAGCCGTCGATGTAGAGCTGAAGGAATTGATCCCAGCGCTGCTTCGTCGCGTCGGAGCTTTCGCGTAATGCCTTTCGCCGACGCTCCAGCTCCATCAGCTCTTCCTGCTCGACCGAGTCGAGACGATGAACGACTTGATCCGGAGTCTCGTCATACGAGACGTAGCTGCGACCGACCGCGCGCTCCTTCGGCTCAGCGTCCGAGGATCTGCCGCTCGACCACTTGCCGGTGAGCGACTCGCGGCGCCTGATCGCTGTGCGCACCGCGATTTGCTTCAGCCACTGCTCCGGCTTTCCCGCATCGCGATAGTGCTTGAGGGCATCGGGAAGACCGACGAAGACGTCGCTCGTGACGTCCGCGGCCATTTCGTTAGGCTCACCCAGCCACGAAATGGTCCGCATAACATAGAACACGCGCGTCCACACGAGCTGCCAATAGCGTTTGTAGCATTGCTCCCACGCCGCCTCGCGCGACGTCTCGTCATCCGACCGAATGGCGCGGAAGAGATCACCCAGCGTCGCGTCACTCGGCAGCACGGCGAGTTATCTCACTGTGCGTATCGCGAGTCCGTCGATCACGCCTTTCGCGTTCGATACGATCACGGCCCAGCCCCCGCGGTCGAACGCGAACATGCCCTCACCCTGCTCGGTCGGCTGCCCCCACTTGGTGAGAGCCGCGTGCGTTGCGTCACCCACTCGCACCCCTTCAATGTCTCCGGCGGCGGGAGTCGTTAGGGCTATGAGCGCAACACGTCCACCGGCATCGACTCCGACGATGAGCCCCCGAGTTGGAAAGTGCAGGAGCACGCCACCCTCGACCTGGCGCTCACCCGCCGCGACGCCAAGTGCGGCGCCTACGCTTGTGCGAGATGCGCCCAGCGTGACGCCGCCGATCGCCGGTGCCGCGTTAGGTGACGCGCCGCTGACCTCGGGCTTGCTCGTGGCGACGCGCCGGCCAAGCAGCCGCATCGCCTCGCCGGTCCACGCGCTCTTGTCATCCATGCTGGCGTAACGCTCGAGCGCCGTTCGGGCAGCCGTGCTGTCGCCGAGCGCGAGCAGAGCGCGCCCGACATTGAACTGCACGGACGGCCAGTCTGCATGTTCTCGCGCGAGGCGCGCGAAGATATCGCGCGCGGCGCCGTATTCGCCCAAGAGAAAGAGCACCGTGCCTCGATTGTTTGCCACA
>DATBKN010000430.1:0-4289 GCA_036555845.1 Gemmatimonadaceae bacterium
GCGTTCCGTCGTCGCTCGTCGTGGGAAACTTGCACACCCAGCGCGCTGGCCCCGTCGCATCGCGTTCGTCAGTCATTTTCGCGGCGTGTCGGGAGTTGGACCGCGTGGCGAGATGCTGGTCGAGCACGACGGCTACATGGGAATCGCGGCCGTCGGCGGCGGATCCATCAACGTGTCGCTCGTCCTCGAACAGTCGTTTTTCGCCAAACACTACTCGCGCGACGCGGCGGGGGACGGCGGCGCCGACGTCATGCAGCAGTGGATCGCTCGGCATCCACACATCGCGGCGCGCTTCACGGCCGCCGAGCGCGTGGCACCCGTGCAGGCGACCGGACCGTTTGCATCGCGCGCGCGCAGAGCGTGGAGCCCGGGCGTCGCGCTTGTAGGTGACGCCGCGGACTTCTTCGATCCATTCACCGGCGAGGGGATGTACAGCGCGCTCCTCGGAGCAGAGGCTCTCGCGCATCATGTCCCGCGTGCGTTAGGCGGCGCCGACAGCGCGCTGCAGGAGTACGATCGCTGGCGCCGGTCGGAACTGAGCGCCAAGTGGCGCGTCGAGTGGTTGATCGCCATCGCGGTCGCACAGCCATGGTGGATGGAACGCGCGGCGCGCGCTTTTGCGCGACGACCGGATCTCGGGCACTTGCTGGTCGGCGTAACGGGCGACTTCGTTCCGGCGCGCGAGGTGCTGCGTGCTGGTTACGTTGCCCAGCTCATCCTCGCCGCGTTCGCCGGCGCTTCCCTTCCCGTTGGAGACGTTACCCACGCATGAGCATGGACCGCGACGCGTTTCGCAGCGTTCTCGGACGCTTCGCGTCAGGCATCACGGTCGTCACGACGTGCACCGACGACGGGCACGACCACGGCATGACCGTATCGGCCTTTTGCTCCGTCAGCCTGAGTCCGCCGCTCGTGCTCGTGTGCATCGCGAAGAACGCCGACATGTACAAGGTGTTGAAGAAGGTCTCTCACTTCACCGTGAATATTCTCGCCGCGCATCAGGAAGCGCTTTCGCGACGCTTCGCCGACCTCGACGCCGAGGAACGTTTCGAGGGCATCGGGTTTCGTCGCGGAAAATTCGGCGCGCCAGTGCTACACGACGTCGTTGCATATGTCGAATGCCGCATTCATGAGCGGTACGACGCCGGCGATCACGGCGTCGTGATCGGCGAAGTGCAACACGCGGCGGCGCGCGAAGACCGGCCGCTTCTGTACTACCGCGGCGGCTATGCCCAGCTCGAGCGGTGACTGATCGCTTCGCGGCACGGCGCCTCAGCGGGCGCGAGGCCACCGACGACGCGACAGCAAATCGCGGCGAAGTGATCGCCACGCTGCGCGACATACGTCGTGCAAACTTCATCCTCGGCGGAACGCGCGTGGTTGTCAGCGAGGCGATGAACCTAACGAAACACAGCGCCGGGCCGCTGACGCTGCTCGACGTCGGTTCCGGGACTGGCGATGTCGTGCACGCGCTGGCGCGCGCGCTCGCGAGCCGTGGCGTGCGCACGCGTACGATCGCTGTCGAACAATCGTTCATCCTCGGGATCATCGCGCGACCCGAGACAGACGAAGTGATCGCCGCGGACGCGCTGTGCCTCCCTATCCGCGATCGCAGCGTCGACGTAGTCATTTGCTCACAGGTTCTGCACCACTTCGATGATCAGCGAGCGCGCATCTTGATTGCCGAGCTGTATAGGGTATCGCGTGTAGGCGTTGTCATCGGCGAGCTCGAGCGCGATGCCATCGCCTCGGCGCTCTTCCGCGCGGTCGCTCCTGCGCTGCGATTTCATCCGGTGACGGTGCACGACGGATTGTTGTCGATCGAGCGCGGATTCCGCGGGCCTGAGCTGCGTGAGCTCGTGCGATCGGCGGTTCCGCGCGACGTCGTCGTGCGGCGTCGATTTCCGTTCAGGCTTACGGCGAGCTGGACTGTCAACTAAGGTATGCGCCGCTCGTGACATCCTCTGCGTCTGCGCTCCGAGCGCCTTACGAGTTGGGTCCGCTCCCGGTTGGGCGCGCAATGGAGACCGTGGATCAGCAGCTCGTGCGCTCGAACATGCCCACGATTTTCTCGCTGGCGCGGAGCGTCGAGGAGTGGCCGGCGTACCTCGATCATTATCGCTTCGTTCGCTTTCGCGAACGCGCGCGTGATGGTGGCGGATTGGTCGAGATGTCTGCCAATCGCCCGTTCGGCAGTTTGAACTGGCCAACGTGGTGGTTATCGGAAATGAGCATCGACGATCGCACGCCGTCGATCCGCTTCCGTCATGTCGGCGGAATAACGAGAGGCATGGATGTGGAGTGGCAGTTCACGCGGCGTGGCGAATTCGTACAAGTACGTATCGTGCACGTGTGGGACGGTCCACGTTGGCCGTTCATCGGGATCGTCGCCGCGCGGCACGTCATTGGTCCCGTATTCATTCACGGCATCGCGAGCAGAACGTTGGCAGGTCTGGCTGCGGTCGCCGAACGCGAGGGAGCGCGGAGCGCAGGTCCGGGCCCCGCCGGAGCAGCCTAACGATGCGACGACGTGTTGTTATCACTGGAATTGGAGCGATCACCCCGATCGGTTTGGAGCGCGAGGGGCTCTGGCGCGGCCTCCGCGAGCAACGCTCGGCGGTCGCAACATTAACGCGCTTCGATCCGTCGATGTTCAGATCGCATAACGCCGCCGAGGTCAGCGACTTCGTGCCCGGCGATTATCTGGAGCAGCGGCGCGCCAAGCGGCTGGACCGCTTCGGGCACTTTTCCGTCGTTGCGGCCAAGATGGCGCTGGCCGATGCCGCGATCGACCTTCAGCGAGAAGACAAGGATCAGATCGGGACGATGATGGGATCTGCGTTAGGCGGCGTCGCGTACGCGGAGAGTCAGTTGGGCTTGTTCATTACAGAAGGACTGCGATCCGTCGACGCGATGCTCGCGCTCACGGTGTTCGGCGGCTCGTCGAGCTGCAACATCGCCATCGAGTTCGGCGTTACCGGCCCGAACTCCACCAACGCGATGAGCTGCGCGTCCGGTACGATCGCGATCGGCGAGGCGTACCGGCAAATACGCGACGGATACGCCGACGTGATGATCGCCGGCGGCGCCGAAGCGCCCCTCTCCACGCTGTGCTACGGCGCGTTCGCGTTGATCCGTGCGATGTCCACGCGCAACGACGATCCGACGACGGCATCGCGTCCGTTCGATCGCGACCGCGACGGCTTTGTCATGGGTGAAGGGGCCGCCGTCTTGATCCTGGAGGAACGCGAGCGCGCGATCGCCCGCGGCGCGCCGATGTATGCCGAGCTGATGGGGTTCGGGATGACGAACGACGCGCATCACATGACCGCGCCGTTGCCGAGCGGACGTCAGGCCGCGCGCGCAATGCAGATCGCGCTCAACGATGCGAGCCTAACGGCAACGGAAGTCGACTATGTCAACGCGCACGGATCGTCCACACCGCTGAATGATCCGACGGAAACGATCGCCATAAAGACGACGCTGGGCGATCATGCGTATCGTGTGCCCGTGAGCGGCACGAAGGGGTACTACGGTCACGCGTTAGGCGCGTCCGGCGCAATCGAGGCCGCCATCTGCGCGCTGGCGCTGCAGCGCGAGTGGCTGCCGCCCACGATCAATCACTCGGCGCCGGATACCGCGTGCGATCTGGACTACGTGCCGGCGGACGGGCGAAACGCGCGCGTGGATGTGGTGCTCTCGAATTCCTTCGGATTTGGCGGCATCAACGCCGCGCTAGTCATGGGACGGGTCAACTAGGGTACCGCTGCGCCGAACCAAATCCCGAGGCACTGTTAAGCCCTGCTAGGGCAACTGCTGTTCGGATGGAGCGATAGCGCTGATTGACGACTGCACCTAACAACAAGAGGTGTCCGCGTGATTCGCTAAATCCGCCGAATCCGAAGCGCCGTTGCTCTTGATCTTTGCGTTGTCGACTGCGCGAGAGCGTTGATTACAGCGCGCCGGGCTCCTGCTCGCCAATTCGCGGCGCGCCCAATCGCTGCGGCTCTTGGTAGGCGTCGAGCTGCGCTGTCTTCATGCGGTCGATCTCCCTCGCCATCGCGTCTATCGCTTCTTCTATGCGGTTCAGTCGCGCGTCCAGCTCGGGTGAGAGCGCGCCGCTCGCGATGCGGTCGACGATGGGCGGGACTGTTCGATCTACAATGCGCGGAACGACACGCATGATGGTGAAGATCACCACCGGCGTGATAACGAGCCCAAACAGTACCGCGATGAAAAAGAAGAACATCACCACAGCCCTATCTACCCAGTGACTGCTCGAGCGATCC
>DATBKN010000431.1:0-7683 GCA_036555845.1 Gemmatimonadaceae bacterium
ACTGCTCGAGCGATCCCGTTAGGCCCCGCATCCCGACCTACCTGACTAAAGCTGTCGGCTGACGGCTGCTGTCAGCTCTCAAACGTGAACAGGGACTCCAGCTTGGTCGCGGTTAGAAGCATACGTACATGCGCGGGGACATGTGCGAGAATGGTCGTGACTCCTCGTTCCCGTGCACGCTTGTGCAGCATGACCAGTAATCCCAGACCGCAGGCATCGAGCTCGTCCGTCGAGCGCAGATCGATCGTGAGCGCGCCCGCGCCCATTTGATCCGCGCGCTCCAAGCACTCGAGCGCCGTGTCACGAAAGCTCACACGCGTTTCCGCCGCCAGACGAACTGGGGCCGGTATTGTGAGGGCGTCTACTGCAAGGATGCTTCGCATAAGTTGAGTCTCTGCCTTCCTCTCTTGGCGAGGTGCATGCCAGATTGGGCGCCGATCATCCAACTCGTTGCTCGGCCAACGCTTCCGCGTCACTGTGGACGTGCCGCTGCTCGCGAGCGCCGCGCACTTCGCCAGCATCTCGCGGGAATTGCAAGCGCTATTTGACCTTCGTCCTCCACGCTGTACAATCCGGCCCATGGCCGACATCGACGTCCTCCTCCAAGAGAACCGGAAATTCCCGCCGTCCGATGCGTTTCAGCGCTTAGCGCTGATGTCGGACCCCGCCGTTTACGAAGACGCAGCGCGTGATCCGACCACTTATTGGGCGAGCAAAGCACTCGACCTCGAGTGGTTCAAGCCGTGGGAACGGGTGCTCGACTGGACGCCGCCGCATGCCAAGTGGTTCGTCGGTGGGCGCCTCAACGTCGCCTACAATTGTCTCGACAGGCACATCCCGACGGCGCGCCGCAACAAGGCCGCGCTCGTCTGGGAAGGGGAACCAGGGGACCGCCGGACGCTGACGTATTGGGATCTCTACGTCGAAGTCCAGAAGTTCGCCAACGTCCTCAAGAAACTAGGCGTTAGGCGCGGCGACAGGGTCGGGATCTATCTCCCCATGATCCCGGAAGCCGCGATCGCCATGCTCGCCTGCGCCCGCATCGGCGCGATTCATTCCGTCGTGTTCGGCGGCTTCTCACCGGAATCGCTGCGCGACCGCATGAATGACGCCGAGGCAAAGGTCGTGATCACCGCCGACGGTGGTTTCCGGCGCGGTCAGATCGTGCCGCTCAAGCGCAACACCGACAAGGCGCTGGAAGAGGCCCCGAGCGTGCAGCACGTGATCGTCGTTAGGCGCCGCGCCGGCGGGGTGAGCGACGAGGCCTTCGCCGACATGAAGGAAGGCCGCGACCACTGGTGGCACCGGCTCATGCAGGACGCCAGCGCCGACTGCCCGCCCGAGCACATGGACGCGGAGGACGTTCTATACATCCTGTATACGTCGGGAACGACCGGAAAGCCCAAGGGGATCGTGCATACCACGGGCGGCTACCTAACGGGGGTGACAGCGACGACGAAGATGGTCTTCGATCTGCGCGAAGAAGACGTCTTCTGGTGCACCGCCGACATCGGCTGGGTCACAGGCCACTCGTACGTCGTGTACGGCCCGCTCGCCAACGGCGCGACGGTGGTGATGTACGAAGGCGCGCCCGACTGGCCGGAACGTGATCGCTTCTGGGACATCTGCGAACGATTAGGCGTGACAGTGTTCTATACAGCGCCCACGGCCATTCGCGCGTTCATGAAGTGGGGCGCCGAGCTCCCCGCGAAGCACAACCTCTCGCGCCTTCGCTTGTTAGGCAGCGTCGGCGAGCCGATCAACCCCGAAGCGTGGATGTGGTATCACGAGCACATCGGCGCGGCGCGCTGTCCCATTGTCGATACGTGGTGGCAGACAGAAACTGGCGCGATCGTGATTTCGCCGCTGCCTGGCATCACGGCGACGAAGCCAGGGAGCGCGACACGCCCTCTGCCCGGCTTCAGCGCGGCCTTGCTCGATTCGACTGGAGCCGAGCTCACAATCGGCGGCGGCCTGCTCGCGCTCACCAAGCCATGGCCGTCGATGCTGCGCACGATATGGGGCGATGATGCGCGCTACGTGCAGACGTACTTCTCCAAGTGGGAAGGCCGCCCCGATCTCTACTTCGCGGGCGACGGCGCGAAGTTGGATGTAGACGGCTATTTCTGGATCCTGGGTCGCGTGGACGACGTCCTCAACGTCGCCGGGCATCGCATCGGCACAATGGAAGTAGAATCGGCGCTCGTGGAGCATCCAGCGGTCGCCGAAGCGGCCGTCGTCGGGCGCACGCACGAGCTCAAAGGCCAGGCGCTCGCTGCGTTCGTGACGCTGCGCGAAGGGCACAAACCGTCGCCGGCGCTGCGCGACGAGTTGCGCGAGTTCGTGGCGCAGAAAATCGGCGCGCTGGCGCGACCGGACGACATCCTCTTCTCGGCGGATCTGCCGAAGACTCGGTCCGGGAAGATCATGCGCCGTCTCTTACGCGACATCGCCGACGGGCGCACGTTAGGCGATACGACGACGCTGGCCGATCCTGCCGTCGTCGCGGCGCTCAAAGACCAGTACGAAGCGCAAGAGAGCTGATGAGTTTTTGGCGACGGCTGTTTCCCGAGACGATCTTTGCCCGCAAGCTGGCACCGGCGGCGGAGCGGCGTATGCGCCTTGCGCAGGCGCGCGCGGAGGAGACGCTGATCGATGCGCACGTCGCGAACGCGCTGATGTTCATCGATGCCCTGGCGGAAGATCTGTCGTTCGATCGCGCGATCGAGAGTTACGTGCGCGTGATGGGCGTGCCGGAGCCGCTGGCGAGCGTCGTTGCGACGCGCGTCCTTGTCGCGTTAGGCGACGACCTCGTCCCCGATCGCGTGCGCGACGACGTCGAGCCAGCCGAGCTGCTGCCGCCCGTCCGACTCGGCGATTCGAATGGCGGCCCACAGCCTTAGCGGCCCGCGTCTCTCTGCTCGGCAAGCAGTACTTCTGCCGCTGACTGCTTGGTCGGCCTAACGGGCTGGCATCGGCAACCCGCTTCGGCGGCGAGGCGCTTACACGCTTCGAGCCGGCTCTGGCCTCGTAAGCAGTGAAGGGTCCTGTTGCATGCCGTCTCTCGCTACGCTGCCAACGCCGCCTACGGGGTTGCCGTGCCTCCCGTTAGGCTCAAGAGCATTTCCTGAAGCAAACATCGAAATTGCGCCGTGGGATAGCCTCTGCCCGACACGGCCGGTAGCATTGAGCGAGCCCGAAAACGAGGCATACGGTGATTCGGCTCTCTCGACGCTACCGTTGCGCAGTCTTACTTACCTGCACTTTTGTCACCGCGCAGCTCTCGGCCCAGTCGCGACCAATCCAGTACGACGTGTACATGGTTGGGGTTCGCGTCGCCGAGCTCACTGTGAGCGGTTCCGATAACGCGCGCACGTATACAATCCGCAAGAAGAACACGTCCGCCAACACATGGTCGAGCGTTCATAACGCGACCGATCAGTCCATCCGCAGCGACACGGCCTTCCGGCTCGCGGGTTCTCTGCGAGACGTCGCCGCAAGCATCGCGAGCATCGGTCGTATCGATTGGAGCGCGCATGATGTGATCGGGTGGCCCGACCGCCGTTCCCTGTACGAGCGCGCGCGCGAGCTTACGGTCACTGTTGGCGGCACAGCACGCAAAGCCGTTCGCTGGAACAAGCGCGATGTCTCGCGGCCGATGGACCTCATTGTGGGGGCGGACAACGCGCTCATCGCGGCCCTGGACCCACCGGCGGACATCGTAATGGTGCGAAAGGGCTACGAGGCGCTCACAACCGTCGGCGCGTGGATGGCGCCGGACGTATCGCCGGCTCGCTATGGCTATCGCGCGTTAGGCAAGCAACTGGTACCGCTGTCCGATGGCGTTCGCCTGGCAACACTCGTCTACCTTCCGAGCGCGGAAGCCGGGGAAAAGTTCCCGACAATCCTGGTCCGTACGCCGTACGGCGTCACGGGGCTCATCGGGGGCTTCTGGCACTACGCGACCCGCGGCTTCGCCGTGGTGCTGCAAGCGGCGCGCGGAACGTCCTACGGGGATCCCGCGGCGCTTTCAGAAGGCGCCCTCGAACTGATGGTGAACGAGCCTAACGACGGGAAGGCGACCTTGGAGTGGGTAGCCAAGCAGCCATGGTCGGATGGGAAGATCTGTATGCAGGGTGGATCGTACGTCGCGTATACGCAGTGGACGGCAGCAATGTCGGGCAATCCGGCGCTCAAATGCCTGGTGCCGGAATCATCTATGGGCACCGCGTTTACAGACCAGCCGTACGTGGGCGGCGGAATGCTCGTAGGGATGGCGTACTACACGTTCTTCATGCACAACGTCGCGCTCCTGCCAGGACGCACATGGACCGACGTTCTAGCACATCGACCGTTAGTCGAGCTCGATGACGTCGCCACCGGTCGCAACATCCCCAACTGGGATCAGCTCGTCCTCAACGTGACGAACGGAGCGTACTGGAAGGGCCAGGATTGGCATCACGCGCCGATTCGCCCGGAGCTGGCCGCGCTGATGATCAGCGGATGGTTCGACGACGATCTTCCTGGCACGCTGAGTAACTGGTCGCTCATGCAGCGCATCGGCAAAGCGCCGCAGCGACTCATGCTCGGCCCTTGGAAGCACGGCTACAACGCGGACCGGATGCTCAATGGCTATAGCTACGGACTCGACGCGCTGCGCGATGATGTCTGGCTGATCAAGCAGCGCTGGTACGACTACCATCTCAAGGGGATCGATAACGGTGTCACAGCGCCTCGCGTCGAATACTTCGTGCTCGGTGACAATCGCTGGCGCAGCGCGACCGCATGGCCGCCGGCTGAAGCCACTTCCCAGACATGGTACTTCCACGGCGACGGCCGAGCGAGCCGGCTCTTTACAGCTGGCACGATGGATCGTGACGCCCCGTTAGGCGACGAGCCTGCGGAGCGCTACACATACGACCCCAAGGATCCGCCGCCCAACTGGATGAGTTTCGAGCAGATGCAGCGCTGGGAGGATGTGCAGACTTTCCAGTGGGACATGAAAGACCTCGAGTCGCGGCACGACGTGGTCACCTTCACTTCCGCGCCACTCACTGAGGACGTGACGATCGCCGGCGACATCCTCGCGGTGCTGTACGCGTCGACTGACGTGAAGGACACGGACTGGTGGGTGCACGTCTCCGACGTCGATCTCGCCGGTCGCTCCAATCGCCTCACGTTAGGTACGTTGCGTGCGCGCTTCCGCCACCTTCAAGATCCGCGTTTCCGTGGCGAAGGTTCCAACTTTGAAACGGAGCAGCTGCTGAGCGGCAATCCCGCGGACGTAGTGAAATACGAGATCGGCATTCGCGGTGTGGCAAACACGTTCAAGAAAGGCCACCGCATCCGCGTCGCGATCATGAACGCACTCGACAACTACACGTTCCCGAACTCGAATACGGGTGGCGACGAAGCGCGCGTGACTGAAACCGTCCCGGGACACATGGCAATCCATCACACGCGCCTGCATCCGAGTCACGTCGTGCTTCCTGTCTTGCGTCCTTAGGGCGCGCGAGTGGCGCGGAAGATCGACGCGCAACGTGACGTCGCAAATGGAAGCCTAACGACTTGACACACAGCCTGTTGCCACAGTGCTGGCACAACGCGGTGCGATCACACGATGCCGCTATTTCGTGGCAACGAGGGCTAAGCCGAGAAACGCGCGACAGGCTTTTGTTCGAGTGAGCAGTTGCCTAAACCGGCGCGGCAACGTCGCTAGCGCAAGTTCCGTCGCAACGAACGGAGCGACCGGCGATCGCAGAAAATGGCCGCGGATGCCTAACAAGACTGAGACCGTAGAAAAGCCAATGGCTCGCACTGCGGTGGAGAGTTCCCTGACGCTGTATTCCTTCAGGTGAAATCCGGTGGCCACCTGATCGAAGTAGCCGGATATGTCGTGCGGACCGCTTAGTCTATTTGGAGTGGCGCAGATGTAGACTCCACCTTCGCGCAGGGTGCGACGGACACTGTGCAGATGTTCGAGCGCATCGTTGGCATGAAGGTGTTCGATAAACTGATTGCTATAAGCCACGTCAACGCTGCCGGTCGGCAGCTGTATTGTTGTCGCGTCCGACAAGATCAGCTCGACGTTCGCCGGTAATGACTGGTGGCGCACGACCTCATTCGAGACGTCTATGGCATAGACCTGGCGAAGCTGGTCGGCAGCGGCGATTGCGAGCGCGCAGTCTCCGGCACCGATTTCCAGGAAAGTGGCATCCGGTCGAATGAAGCGTCGCAGGAGCCGCAGCTGCGCATCAATGGACGCGCGTGACAGGAGTGGCGATGACCTTCGCGTCAACTGCGGATGATGCGGCACCCTGCGATAAAGCTCATCGTACACCGATCGATAGAGGGACCGGCGCTGCTCGCGCGTCGCGGCACGTAGCCGATCGGCTAGCTCCCTTTCAACTTGGTAATGTTCCCGGAGTTGTTCCGCCGTTCGACGCATGCCTCAGTGTGCCCCGATCCGCATAACGATTCCCTAACGACTAAGTCTCTTGAGCGGACAGTGTCTCACGTCTCGAGCGTACGAAACGCCAGCCATTGGTTAGGCGCTTCCAATAAGTAAGTCGCAGCATTATGCAAACACTGCCTCCTCCTGCGGCGACTTCGCATGCGAGGCGTAGCTTTGGGTCGAAGGTACTGGTCACGCCAATGCGAACTGTTGCGAGTATAACGAGCATGGCCGTCGAAATCAGCACTGCAGGACGTAGCGCCTGCAAATAGTCCGAGAGAGACAGCCCCAACGTTGATTTCACGAGCAGGAACGGTTTCGCTTTCACAATGGGATAAAGAAGCAGCCAGCACGCCGCCACTGCGGTAATGCCTACCATTCGTGCAGCGACGTAGAAGGCGGGTAGCAGAATCGCGAGGGCAAACAACGCGTTCCGACGCGTTGCCACAACTTGACCGGTCGCGTTGAGAATCTGAGGTAGCGGTGTCGCGATGGAGTTGAGCATCGCATGTATGGCGAGGAGGCGCAGAGGCAAAATGCTCGCCCGCCACTCTTCACCCCACAGCACAACGACAGCGTCGGCCGCAACTGCGCAGATCCCCGCGAGGACCGGGAAGGTGAGTAATGCGATGCCTTCTGTGAGCACCAAGTAGTAGCGGCGCATTGCGACGTCATTCCCGCGAAGCGACGCGAAAAAAGACGACGAGGCCACGCTGAGCAGATTCGTCAGCTTTTCACCCGGTACGGAAGCGACATTCCACGCGAGCGTGTAGAGACCGAGCGCTGCGCTTCCTCTAATGCGACCAATCACGACAAAATCGCTCATCGAGTAGGCCTGCCACGCGAGACCTCCAACGAACAGATTCCGTGCGTAATGCAGGGGCCGCCGTAGCCGTGCTAATGAGGGTCGCGCAAACGCGACTCGCGAAAGAGTCAGCGCCGCGACCGTCGCCGTGAATGACGCTGCGACAGCGCCTAACGCCAACGCCCAGTAGCCTAGTCCAAGAAGGGCGCCGCCGAGCACGAAGACCGTTTGCACGATAGATCGTGCGGCTTCCATCATGGCGCTGCTTCGATACTGCAACTGTCGCTGCATAACGGCCTTCGGTACAATCCCAAGGCCTGTGAACAACAGGACGGCGCTCATGGTTGTGACAACAGGCGGCAGTAACGGCTCACGAAAGAAGCCACCAAGCGGCCAGGCAATCGCTATGGAGAGTGCCCAGCCA
>DATBKN010000432.1:0-9319 GCA_036555845.1 Gemmatimonadaceae bacterium
CTCGAAGAGGCTGGGTATGTAACGTGCACGAAGTCGTTTGAAGGACGAGTCCCGAAGACCGACTATGCGCTGACGGCAGCCGGCAAGAAGGCCCTGGAGCGCTATCTCGACCACATGGAAGCCATCATCCGCGCGACGCGAGATCGTTGATAGGCGTAATGCAGAATTCCACACGACAGCAGACTGGTGCGCGGGGGGAAGTGCGCGCGGCACGTGAAGGCCTGCCGCGACACATCGCGATCATCATGGATGGGAACGGGCGCTGGGCCGTTAGGCGTGGCCGCCCACGCGTCTCGGGGCACGTAGCCGGAGCGACGGCCGTGCGCCGCACCGTCGAAGCAGCCCGCCGGTTAGGAATCGAATACCTCACGCTGTACGCGTTCTCGTCGGACAATTGGCGCCGGCCGCCTGACGAGGTCGCGGCGCTCATGAAGCTTTTCCGTCGCTATCTCGCCGCCGAGGTATCACGCTGCGTCGAGAATGGCGTACGCCTGCACTTCATCGGACGACGCGATCGCTTGGCACCCGAACTGCAGCGCCAGATCACAGCGGCCGAAGACGCCACGCGCGGCGAAACCGGTTTGCACCTGCGCGTTGCGATCGACTATTCAGCGCGCGACGTGATGGTGCGTGCGGCGACGCAGCTCGATCCGCGGCGCCCTGCCACGCGCGAGACCATGGCTGAGGCTATCGCGGCCGCGATGCACGACACGATCGTTGCACCGGACGTCGACCTGCTGATCCGCACCGGCGGCGAGCACCGTTTGAGCGACTTCCTGCTTTGGGAATGCGCGTACGCCGAGTTGGTTTTCCCGGACGTGATGTGGCCGGAGTTCGGCGAAGACGATCTGCTCGGAGCGATCGACGTGTTCTGCTCGCGCGATCGGCGATTCGGCGGACTAACGAAAGCCGCGGGCGCGGCTTCTTAACAACAAACCAAAGCTGTCGGCTGCCAGCTGCCAGTTAGAAAGCTGTCAGCAAGCGTAGCGCTCGCGTTAGGCGCGAAGGCCCTTGTTGCTTGCTGACAGCTTTACACTGTTGTCTGTTATCCGACAGCTTTAGTTACGTGGTTAAGCCGAGGGTGCCGGTAGTGTGATCGCCGCGACTTCGTCGCGCCGCTTTTGCCGAAACGCGCGCAATTTGTCTTTCACGGCAGGATGATGCTGCGCCACGATTTCCGCCGCGAAAATCGCCGCGTTGATCGCGCCGGGCTTGCCGATCGCCAGCGTACCGACAGGCACTCCGGCCGGCATCTGCACCATCGAGAGCAGGGCGTCGGTCCCCACGAGCGGCGTCCCGGAGAGGGGAACGCCTAACACCGGAACGAAGGTGAGCGCGGCGACCATGCCGGCAACGTGCGCGGCCGCGCCCGCTCCCGCGATGATCGCGAGCAGGCCACGCGACTCGGCCTGCGACGCGTAATCGAGCATCAAGTCCGGCGAGCGATGCGCCGAGATGACGCGCGCCTCGTACGAGATACCGAATTCCTGAAGCGTCAGACAGCAGTGCTGCATGATTTCGTAGTCGCTCTTGCTTCCCATGAGCACGGCGACGAGCGGGCTTGTCATGATGAGGGAGTTGGTGAGGACGTTCGTGGTCAGCCGGGCGCGAAAAGTATCCATACGGCGCGTCCTGTTCCATCTCGACCGCCCTGCACACGGCCGCTACAGTTCGAGCGACTGAACGGGGCCGCCGCGGCGCGCGAGTGAACGCTCTTACTGCACTCCTCTCGATGACTGGGGGATTCGCGTTGCTGGCAGTAGGCGGCGACACCCTGGTACGTGGAGCGACGACGGTTGCGCGGCTAGCTGGCCTGACGCCGGCGGTAATCGGCCTAACGGTCGTCGCGCTGGGAACTTCGATGCCGGAGCTCGCGATATCCGTCCTGTCCGCGCTGCGCGGTCAGCCGGATCTGGCTGTGGGAAACGTGATCGGCTCGAACATCTTCAACATCGTTGGGATTCTGGCTCTTACGGCGTTGGTGGTGCCGCTGCCAGTCCGCGGGTCGGTCGTGCGCCTCGAGTGGCCCGTGATGTTCGTGACCACCATGTTTGCGGTGCTGCTGATGCGCGACGGCGAATTCAGTCGCGTCGAGGGGCTCGGCTTTCTCACGGCGCTAGTGACATTCATCGCGTACATGGTGTATCTGGCGCGGAACGAGGTGAAGGGCGCGGAAGCGCGCGAATTCACATCGCACGTTGAGAGACGAAGCATACCTGCGCGCTGGCGCGACACTGCGACTGCCATCGCATTCGTAGTTGCCGGAATGGTGTTGCTGGCCGGCGGCGGACAACTGCTGGTGTCAGGTGCGGTGCGGCTCGCGCGCGTGATCGGCATGTCAGAGCGTGTCATCGCCCTAACGATCGTCGCAGTCGGGACGAGCATGCCAGAGCTTGCCGCGTCGGTGGCTGCGGCGCGCCGAGGGAATACGGATGTGGCCGTCGCGAATGTCATCGGGTCGAACATTTTCAACTTGCTCGGTATCCTTGCGGTCACCGCGATCGTACGGCCGATCCCGATCAACCCGGCGCTGATCGCCAGTGACACGTGGTGGATGCTGGGAACGTCGATCGTGTTGTTCCCCCTGATGAGGACTGGATTTCGCCTCACTCGTACCGAAGGCGCGTTCCTCGTGGCCGCGTATGTGGTGTACCTACTGTTCTTACTGCGCTAGCGTCGGTCCCATATAGCGGGCCCACCACTTCAGCTCTTCATTGTACCGGTGCACGGTATTCCACGGGGTCCATCCCCCGTGGTACATGTCGGGGTACCTAACGAAGCGCGCTGGTACCTTTCGTTTCTTGAGCGCGAGATACATCTGCTCGGCCTGTTCGATCGGGACGCGCAGGTCGGCTTCGCCGTGAATGAACATCGTCGGCGTCACGACTTTGTTGGCGTAATACACGGGGGATTGGCGCTCGAGGAGTCTGCGTCCTTCCGGCTCCCACGGTGCGCCGAAGAACTCGCTCTCCTTCGTGCGCGGAATATCCGAGGTCGCGTAGTCGCTGATCCAGTTGGAAATGCCCGCGCCGGTAATGGCGGCGGCGAAGCGCGGGGTCTGCGTAATCACCCAGTTCGTGAGGAAGCCGCCGTACGAGTAGCCGGTGACGCCTAACCGCTTGGCATCGATGCGCTGTGTCTTGCTGACGTAATCCACGCCGGCCATGACGTCTTCATAGTCCTTGATTCCCCAGCCGCCGCACCAGGTCGCCCACAGGAACTGCTCGCCGTAGCCGGTGGAGCCGCGTGGGTTCGTGTACAGCACCGCGTAGCCATTGGCCGCCCACAGCTGGAACTGGAAATTGAAGTCTGTCCCGTACGCGCCGTGCGGACCGCCGTGGATCGCGAGAATGAGCGGTACAGGCTGCGTCGTGTCGGCGCGCGGCGGCATGATGACCCACCCTTCGATCGAGGTGCCGTCTTTGCTGGGGAACGACACGCGCGTGACGGGCCGGATCACACGCGTGCTCGTAAAGCGATCGTTGAAGCTCGTTAGGCGGCGCTCCGCGGTTCCGTCTGCATTCGAGATGAAAAGCTCGCCGGGGTGGGTCGCGTCGCTCGCCACGTAGGCGATGCGGTCGAAGCGCGCCGTTTCAGTGATTCCTGTCAGGCGGCGTGCACCCTGGGTGACCTGCGTAACGCTGCCGCTGCTGAGGTTCAACTTGAACAGGTGCGATTCGCCACCAACCCCGGCCTCGAACTGGATGGCGCCGCCGTCGGGTGTGTACGCCGGGGCGCCCGGCAGTTGATCCCAACGCGGCGTCAGGTTCTCCAGCGCTCCGCCTGCAGCCGGAATGCGATAGAGATCAACAGGTCCGCCGTGCGGCTGCCTGGCCGTGATGACGGCGGTGAGCCCCTGCTGCCGGCGCAACACGATGTGTCCACCGTCCGGACTCCACGCCGGCGAATCATGGTCGTATCCGTCGTTCGTTAGGCGTCGGATGGTGCCGTCCAAAGTCACCACATAGAGATCGGCGCGCTCGTACACGTACTCGTCGCGCTGGCCCGAATCGGCGACAAAGGCGATGCGGCGGCTGTCAGGGCTCCACGCGACACCGCTGGCGTCCAACCCGAGCGACGTGAGCTTCCGCGGCGTCCCGCCGGCGCGCGGCACGATGTACAACTCGCGTGGCGGCGTCGCCCGCGGGTCGGTGGGGTCGGGGAGATAGCCTCGGCCGTCGAAGCGGTAGCTCACCCACTCGATCGCCTTTCCCGTAAAGCGCTCGGCGATCTTGCGCTCTGTCTCGCTCACGGCCGGCGCGTTAGGCGCAGGCGTCGGAGGCGTTTGTCGCGTGAACGCGATCCATTGATTGTCGGGACTGAAGATTGGCATCTCGACGACGCCAGGAATCTGAAATGCTTCGCCTGGGCCGCCGTCGACGCGCAGAAACCACACAGAGCTTTCGGACCCTGCTTGCGGCGCCGCGCGGCGGCGTGAGGAGAAGGCCAGCAGGGCGCCGTCCGGACTCCAGCGCGGGTCCGTTGCGCTGAATCCAGGCTGCGTCAGGCGCCGCGGCGGCTGTGATCCGTCAGCGGCTACGAGCCAGACCTCGCTGTGACGCCGGTTCTCCTGCTCGACGATCGTCGTGCGTGTGAACGCGACCCACTTGCCGTCGGGCGAGATCGCGGGGCTGCCGACAGATTCCATCTGGTAATAGTCGTCCAGCGTGATCGGACGCTTGGCTTCCTGGGCGACGAGAGCGCAGGGCAGGGTGAGCGCGAAGAACGCGACGATCGTGGTGCGCATGGAGGGCTCCGACGGGCTAGGCGCGCAAGAGTAATAGGGGTTAGGGGATAGGGGATAGGGGACAGGGGTTGAGCGAAAGAGGTCCCTCAGCGAGTATCTCGCGGCCATGGTCTACGCGCGCATTCCAAGTCCCGTCGGCGATCTGCTCGCTGTGGCACATCAGGGGTGCCTCGTGCAGCTGGAGTTCGACGCGGAACGTGCCTTGGCGCGGATGCAAAAGACTGCGCCGGAGCTGCTGCGCGTGGCAGCGAGTGAGTTCTTACGTGTCCGCAAACAGCTTGCGGCGTATTTCGGCGGTGAGTTGCGCGACTTCGAGCTGCCGCTGGCGCCGGTTGGAGGGCCCTTCGAGCAGCGCGTCTGGCGCGAGCTTCTGAGGATCCCGTACGGGACGACGACGAGCTATGGTGTGATCGCGCAGCGCCTGGGAGCGCCTAACGCGGCACGCGCCGTGGGTACGGCGAACGGGCGCAATCCGATCGCGATCATAATCCCGTGTCATCGCGTCATCGGATCGACGGGCGGGCTCACAGGTTATGGCGGTGGATTGGCGCGCAAGCGGCTGCTGCTGGATCTCGAGAGCCGACACAGCGGCCTCTTCGAAGCGATTCCCAAACCCTAGGACACGCATGAACCCCAAGCTGATTCTGCTGATCGCGTTAGGTCTCATCGTCGCTGTGTACGTCGCCTACTGGGCGGCAGCCGTCAGGCGCGCCTCGGTGACCGGCGCTGTCGCTCCGGGCTTCTTCGACCTCGCGCTCGGTTTCGTGACGAACTTCTTCGACACACTGGGCATCGGGTCCTTCGCGCCGACGACGTCCATTTACAAGTTTCGCCGTTCGGTGCGCGACGAAAAGATCCCTGGGACGCTCAACGTCGGTCACACGCTTCCGACAGTGACTCAGGCGTTCATTTTCATCGCGCTCGTTCAAGTGGACTTCCTCACACTGATTGTGCTCATTGCCGCGGCCGTGTTAGGCGCGTACGGTGGCGCCGGAATCGTCTGCCGCTGGCCACGGCGTAACATTCAGATCGGCATGGGCGTCGCGCTTCTCGTTGCCGCCACGATCTTCACGCTGACAAATCTCAACGTCTTCGCCAACATCGGCAGCGACGCGCTCTCGTTGCGAGGGACGAAACTTGCGATCGGCTTCATCGGGAACTTCGCTCTGGGTGCACTCATGACGCTCGGGATCGGCCTCTACGCCCCGTGCATGATCCTCGTGAGCCTATTGGGGCTGAATCCGACGACGGCCTTCCCGATCATGATGGGTTCCTGCGCGTTCCTCATGCCGATCGGCAGCATGCGCTTCATCAAGGAAGGGCGCTACAGTCTGCGACCCGCGTTAGGCCTCGCTCTGGGCGGCATACCGGCGGTGTTGATCGCCGCTCTCATCGTCAAGTCGCTGCCTGTCGTCTGGGTACGTTGGCTGGTGGTGCTCGTCGTGCTGTACGCCTCGACGATGATGCTGCGCTCCGCGTTAGGCAAAGATGCTGAAGAGGTGGAGCCGAGTCCGGCGTCGGCGGGAGACTAGAGCCAGAAAGCTGGAGTCCACTATGAAGGCGAAACTGAACAGGAAGGTTGCTCAGCGCGCAGTCAAAAAGCGCGTCACGACGAAGCGTCAATCGCGCGCGCTGCACGACAAACGCTTCCCCAACGAGAGCGCGGCGTATCGCGCGGCACGCAACAAGCTGCTCGCCGCCGAGATGCAGTTGCGGGACCAAACCGAAGCCGTGGCGGAGCTGCGCCGCAAGCTCCCGTTAGGCGGCGAGATCGCGGAAGACTACGCGTTCGTGGAGGTGGATACCTACGGCACGCCGCGTGAAGTGCGCTTCTCGCAGCTATTCCAATCCGGCCAGGACACGCTCGTCGTGTACAATTTCATGTACGGGCCGAGCATGAAGCAGGCGTGTACGTCCTGCACGTCGATTCTGGACGGCCTCGACGGCTCCGCGGTCCACATCACAAACAGGGTGGGGCTCGTCGTTGTCGCGAAATCGTCGATTGACAGGATCGCGGCGTTCGCACGCCAGCGAGGCTGGCGGCATCTCAGGCTACTGTCGTCGCACGACAATTCATTCAACGACGCGTACTTCGGTGAGGCGGACGGCTATCAAATGCCGATGCTGAATGTCTTCGTGCGCCGGTATGGGAAGATCTACCACACGTACGGTACGGAACTGCTCTACGCGCCGAAACGCACGGGCCAGGACGGGCGCCACGTCGATGCGATCTGGCCGCTCTGGAACATGTTCGACTTCACGCCAGAAGGGCGCGGAACGACGTGGTATCCGCGCTTGAGCTACAGCGAGGGCACCTAACGCCTTTCAGGTGATCGATTCGGCCAGCGCGGCGGACGGCGCGCTCTCGCGCGAACGCCCGATGCGCAGCTCCGACATGCCGGCAACGATGTTGCGCCAGGCACGCACGCCTCCGGGGAGCGCGATCCACGCCGTTGCATACACGAGACCGAAGAGGAGTCCGCGAAGGCCAAGCGCCACGAGATCGGGACGCATGCGAGGCAAGTGGGGGTCGGCCGCCCAAAGCGCCAGCGCGGCCATCACTGCTGCGCTCAGAGGCCGGAGAAAGATCGTTAGGCACTCGCGCAAGGCCACCGGCGACACGCGCAGTCCGTACCACAAGCTCGGCACCGCGAGCGCGACGTTGACGATCGCCACGGCGACAGCCACACCATAGGCCCCGCGCTGCGCCCCAAGCAGCACCGCGAGCACGTTCAGCGGCGTCGTGACGAACGTCCAGCGAAGCTGCCGATCGGTCTGCCCGAGAGACATATACACCCACTGCATGAGCTTCCCCCCAGCCGCGCCGACCGTTGCGATGCACATCATGCGCACGAAGCCGTCGGCCGCGAGCCACTGATCGCCTAACAAGATGTGCAACACCCGACGCGCGTCCACGAACATGAACCCCATCACCGGCAGCGAGAGCGAGAGGATCGGGAGAAAGACGTTGCGCAAATAGACACGATAGCGTTCGCGCTCATCGCGCACGCGACTGAGGCTGCCCACGGCTACGTCGGCGAGCGACATATGCAGCTCCTGAAAGGCGAAGCTCGCCCAGCGCTTTGCGCTGTCGTAGAGACCCGCAGCGAGCGCGCCTCCCACGGAGCCGACGATGACACGATCGAGGTGATCGCCGATCCAGGAAACAGCTCGCGATGCCGAGAGGCCCATCCAGTAGCGGCGCACGGCGAGCACGGCATCGCGCGTCGTTGGCGCCGAGCCTAACGAGGGCCGCCAGGGGCACACGATCCAGATGATCACGACGCGCGTCAGTTCCATGACAGCCACTTGCAGCATCAGGGACCAGTAGCCCATACCGAGCAGTGCCGCGCCGACGGCGACGAGCACTGACACGATCAATGCTGCCATGTGCGCCTTCATGATGACGCCGAAGAGCAGCTGACGCTTGAGCAACGCCTCTTGAATTGCCGAGAATGTCGCCGCGAAGATCGTCGCTGCCCACACGATCGCGATCCCCGTGACACGAGGCTCGTGGTAGAGACGCGCCATGAATGGGGCGAGGACCGCCATGACAGCTGCCACGACGAGACCCACGCGCAGCACATAACGAAAGAGTGCGCTGGCATCGGCACTGTCCAGCGACTCGCGGTGGATCACCGCGCTCTGCAGGCTGTGATTCGCCAGGTTGTTGGCGAGAAACGACGCAGGAAGAACCATGGCCTGCACGCCGAAATCGGAGGGCGAAAGCACGCGAGCCAGGATCATCGCCGATCCGAGGAACACGAGCATCTGGGTTCCCCGAAACGCAACGGTTACAGCGCTCGAACGCACTGAGCGCGAGCGCAGCTCCGAGCGAACGATGTCCGTCTTGAAAAGAAGCTCTTCGCGGTTCACGAGCGTCAGATGGTAACCTCGCGCGCTGTCAGCCATGGCGCGATGCGATGCGACAGCCTGCGTAGGATCGCGTTGACAAACACTCCCACAGCCGCGATCACGACGAGCGTGGCGAACAAGTCGTCCACGCGCAGCACCTGCCACGCGAGCCACACCTCCGCACCCAGTCCATTCTTCGCCGCGACCATCTCAACGGCAACGGCTGACAGGAACGCGATATTGGCAGCCAGTCGCAGGCCGGAAAGCATCATCGGCACGCTTCCCGGGATGACGACATGGCGGATGAGCTGGCGCTTGGATGCGCCATACGTCCGCGCGGCGTCGAAGTGCACGCTGGCAATATGCCTAACGCCGGCCATCGTGCTGAGCAGCATGGGGAAGAATGCCGCGGCGCTGACGACGATCACCTTCGGCGTTTCACCGAGACCGAAAAACACCATGAACAAAGGAAGCAGCGCCAGCTTTGGAACTGGATGCACCGCGGCGACGAGCGGATTGAGAAGTCTTGCCAGCCGGCGCGATGCGCCCATCAGCAAACCGAACACAGCGCCGACCGACCCACCGATCAAGAGTCCTAAAATGACTCGCACCGTCGTCGCTCGGAGTGCCGCGAGCAGAGTTCCACCCCACAGTCCCCGTGCCACCGCACGCAGAATCTGGCTTGGGGCAGGGAGAAACATTCCTGATGCGAAGTGC
>DATBKN010000433.1:0-4445 GCA_036555845.1 Gemmatimonadaceae bacterium
AGGTCGCCGAGGTCGAGGAGGCCCGAGACCGTCTCGACCTCGCGCTCGGTGAGCGGGATCTCCACGGCGTCCTCGCCCCCCTCCTCGCGCAGCTCCTCCTGGAGGAGGGCGCGCACGTGGGCCGGCATCCCCTCCTGCACCTCGAGCCGAACGACCTCTCCGAAACGCCGCTGAAAGAGCTGCTCCTCGATCATCGCCAGCAGATCGTCAGGCTCGTCAGGCGCGGGAACGTCGAGGTCGGAGTAGCGCGTGATGCGAAACGCATGGCAGCCGAGGATCTGCATGCCCTGGAACAGCTCGCCCAGATGCGCGCTGATGACGTCTTCGAGCGGCACGAAGACGTACGGTGTCGACGTCGGCACCCAGCGCGGCAGACTCTTGGGGACCTTTACGCGCGCGAAGCGAGATCCCTCCCAATCGGGGTCGTTGATCTCGACAGCGAGGGATAACGACAGGTTGGAGATGTAGGGAAACGGATGCCCGGGATCGACGGCGAGCGGCGTAAGGACCGGAAACACCTCGCGCTCGAAGAAGGCGTCGATTCCCACACGATCTTCCGCCGGCAGCTCGTGATACCTAACGAGTTTGACGCCGCGCTCCGCGAGCGCCGGCAGGACTTCGCCATGCAGGCAGCGCTGCTGCCGCGCTGCCAGCTCGCGCACGCGCACCTCGATCGCGTCCAGCTGCGCCTGCGCCGACATGCCATCGGCGGATGTCGCGAGCACTCCGGCGGCGACTTGGCGCCGCAGGCCCGCCACGCGCACCATGTAGAACTCGTCCAGGTTCGTGCTGAAAATCGAAAGGAACTTGAGACGCTCGAGCAACGGCGTGCGTGCGTCTTCTGCTTCGTTCAGCACGCGCGCGTTGAACTCGAGCCAGCTCAACTCGCGATTGAGATACAGCGACGATGTTACGACGGGTGCTGTCATTGACGAGCGGCGGGACATGCAAAGCGCACTGAAGTTCGCGCGCCAACCTAAGATAGCTCCGAACGGGAGGGCTTGTGCCAGACCGCCAGAGCCGTGACAAAATACATACTAACTACTTACGCCTCAACGATTTACGCCCTAATGCCCGAGCGTCGCGTCGAGGGCAAGCAGGCTGAGGCCGGAGAGTATGGCGGCGGCCGGGATCGTCAGCAGCCAGCCCCACACGATGCGTCCGGCCACACCCCAGCGAACAGCGGAGAGTCGGTGCGTGGCTCCGACACCCATGATCGCTCCGGTGATCGTGTGCGTCGTGCTCACAGGAATGCCGAAGCGCGTCGCGAGCAGGATCGATATCGCTCCGGCCGTCTCGGCGCAGGCGCCGCCAACGGGACGCAGCTTCGTTATGCGCGAGCCCATCGTGTGCACGATGCGCCAACCGCCCAGGAGTGTGCCTAACGCGATCGCCGAATAGGCGCCCATTTCGACCCAGAGCGGAATGTGATCGGCGTCCCCAACGTGGAGGTAGCGCAGCCACCCGCTCTCGTTCACGAATGTCTGCTGCGTCGAGACGAGCAAGCCGACGATAATTCCCATCGTCTTCTGCGCGTCGTTGGCGCCATGCGACAGGGAGAAGAGCGCAGCACTGGCGAGTTGTATTCGCCGAAACAGCGCATCGACTCGCGCTGGCGTCACGTTGCGGAACGCCCAGTAGACGCCGGTCATGAGCGCAAAGCCCATCGCCATGCCAATGAGCGGCGAGAGGACGATGAAGAGCAACGTCTTCGTCCATCCGGCTGCGATGATGGCGCCAAACCCCGCTTTCGCCACCGCCGCCCCGGCATAGCCGCCTAACAACGCGTGCGACGAGCTGCTCGGCAGCCCGTAATACCACGTAACAAGATTCCAGATGATCGCCCCTGCGAGTCCGGCGAGGATGACATTCGGCGTGACGACGCTCACGTCGATCATCCCCTTCCCCACGGTTCTGGCGACCGCTGTCCCCACGATGAACGCGGCGGCAAAATTGAAAAATGCCGCCCAAACAACGGCCGTGATCGGACTGAGCACACGCGTGCCGACCACGGTGGCGATCGAATTCGCCGAATCGTGAAAGCCGTTGATGAAATCGAAAACGAACGCGACGATGACGATCGCGACGACGTACGAGACCACGGCTCAGCGATTTTTGACGGAGATACTTTCGAGCACAATGCCGACCGTTTGGCACTGGTCGATCGCGCGTTCAAGCGTGTCGTACAACTCCTTCCACTTCATGATCTCGATCGGATCCAGCGGTCCGTCGAACAGTCCGCCGACGGCTGTGTGATACAGCGCGTCCCCTTCCTCCTCCAGCTTTTTGACGTCGATCGAGACTCGGCTGACCGCTTGGGGATGTTTGATTTCGCGCACACCATGCACGAGCTGGCTCGCGCACCTCGTTAGGATCTCGGAGAGCTGCCGAGCCGGTTCCTTCGTGCCGTGGATGTGAAACATCAAAGCTCGTCGCGCGGTGCCGTCGATCAGGTCGACGACGCTGTCCAGCTCACTCGCCAGTCGCAGGATGTCTTCCCTGTCGAGCGGCGTGACGAAGGTGCGGTTGATTCGCAGGGCAATCTCGTGCGTGATGTCGTCCGCCTGATGCTCGACGTCCTTGATCGAATGGGCGAAGTAATCCAGCCGATCAGGGTGGGCAAACATGTCGCAGAGCAGATTCGCGGCGTCCGTGAGCTTCGAGGCCAAGCGGCTCAGGAGCTCGAAGAACCCCTCGTCCCTCGGTATAAGCCGAAATCGCACAGGGAGTTGGCTGTCGGGTCCGAGTCCGGTTGGCGGTCGCTGGGAAGCCCCCCTCGAGCCGTGTGTGTCACCGGACCGTTACAAAAGCGCGGGCAATGTATCGGACCGGAGCCACATTGGCGAGGTGGTTGCCGATGGCATTGTGAACCGTGGTCGTGGCGCCAAGCGGCACCCGGCTTTTGCTCCTCGCGACGCCTAACGCCGTCTGGCTATCATCCAATCCGGATGATCGCGACCCCGGTCGCGACAGCGATCAACTGACCCACCAGGACGTCGCTCGGGTAGTGCACGCCAACCACGACACGCGAGAGGCCCACGAGGACGGCGAGCATAACGAGTGGCGCTGCGAAGTCTGGGAAGGCGTGCGCGAAGCCAAACGCCACCGACATGGCGGACGCGGCGTGGCCGGACGGAAAGCTGAAACGATCCGGCGCCTCGACGAGCGCGGCTCCAACGTGCCAGTAGGACGGTCGCGCACGTCCGATGGTCCGCTTGAGCGCCTGGATGACGAGATGGGACACGACGAGCATCTCGAGCGGCAAGCGGCCCGCGATCGACAGCGCGTCAGTAAGCAGAGGAACGAGGCATACGGCGATTGTGCACCACGCGCTGCCCAGATGCGTGACCGCTTCCCAGGTGACTGTCACGCGCCGAGTCGCCGATTGTTCCAGGACCCAGCGCGCGAACAGAGCGCGGTCGCCTGCGCCGAGTCGCTCGAGGATCGTGGCCACCGGTCCCACACTCAAGCGACCGCCGCGATTGTCGCGAGCGGCTCGTCAGGCAGCAGAAACGCCTGACGCAGGGGACGCCCGCCATATGTCGCCGGCGGCTGGAGACCCAACGCCCAGCAAATGGTGGCCGGCACGTCGAGCAACGAGCAGTTGGGTCCCAGGCGTCCACGTCTCACAGCGCCGCCGAGGAGCAGCAGGGGAATGCGCTGATCCAGTGGGTGCAGCGAGTCGTGGCTACGCGCGTCGACGCCGCCGCCTCCGTGGTCCGCGCAAACGATCATGAGAGTCGATTGATCGCGCAGCGCGTCGGTGCGCCTGGCGAGGGCGCCTAACGTCTCGTCCAGCTGACGCGCGACGTGTGCGTACGCGCTGGAGCTCCAGCCGTGCGCATGTCCGGCGCGATCCGCGTCGGGCCAATGCAGCAGGATCAAGCCACGGCGCTGTGTGCTGAGACTCGCATCCGCCACGCGCACGATGTCGCTGGCGGTCTGTCCGCGAAAGGACGCATGATCCACCGCGAGCCCGCGCGCAATGCGCGCGGCAAGCCCGCGATAGGCACGCGGCAGCTCAGCGAGGAACGTGGAGGAAGGCATGCCCGCGCGGCGCAGGTGCTGCGTGACGGGGGTCAGCGGCACGCGCGCGCGCGGCATTCCAAAGCGGTCACTCGTGAGCCCGTGCACGTGCGGCGCCACGCCCGTGAGCAGCGATGTCATCGCCGCGGCGGTTACGCTGGGCGTCACGGTGCGTGCGTTGAACGTGTGCGCCCCGCAGTCCGCCAGGAATGCGAAGTTCGGCAGTGGAAAGAGGTGGATCGCATCCGCGCGCAGCCCGTCGATGACGACGAGGATCACACGGCTGATTCCGGTCATGTGTGACATGCTGTCCTCCGGCCGGCTGGGGAGCGCGGCGTTTGGGAACTCACCTAACGTGACATGAGCACGTTAGGCTCGCGCGATCATCGGGTCACGGCTCCTTTTCGGTTGTGTGACGC
>DATBKN010000434.1:0-5107 GCA_036555845.1 Gemmatimonadaceae bacterium
CGCGGCCGCGCGCTCGCTGAGGAGCGTGTGGTGTCGTACCTCGTCGCCGCCTTACGAGTGATCGCGAACCCCAAGGATGCCGTGGAGCGCGACAAGTTTCTCGCGGCATCCCTGCCGCGATCACTGATCGACGAAGCGCGCGTGCGGGCGCGCAAGCAGGATTTGCATCGCTATCTGAATCACATCGGCTCGCGCCTGCCGCGTGCCGATGCGCGCGGCAAGAAGATCCGGCGCGCACTCGCGCGATACGGCAACCTTGCCGGTCTGGCCAAGGCGCACACGAAGCTCGAGCCGCTGATCCGCGAGCTGCTCTCGCAGCGCGTGGGCCCGGCGCACTCGGCGCTGGAGCGGCGCCACGACGAGCTGAGCGACCCCATCGCGCACGAGGAAGTCGTTAGGCTTGCGCGCCGCCTGCGTGCAGCGCGCTCTCAGCGCCGGCCGATCGCGCTGCCGCGCATGGGCGGAGCCGAGATCGCGCTCGAAGGGATGCTCGCGCCGCTCGGCTTCAGCGTCCTGCGCGACGACACGCGGACCGATGCCGAATACGTGGACGCGAATGACACGCCAACGCTGGGGCTCGCGCTGGGGGTCTTCAAGGCGCTGCAGCTGCTCGAGATCGATACCGGCTTCGACGCACTGCGCGAATTCACGGTCATCGACTTCGAGACGACTGACAAGGACCCCGCGCGGGCGGAGATCATCGACATCGGCGCGGTTCGTGTGCGCGACGGGCAACTGCTTTCAGAATACCAGGCGCTCGTTAGGCCGAGAGCGGCGATACCCGCCTCGGCGTCGGAGGTTCACGGCCTGCACGCCGAGGATCTGGCGAACGAGCGAACGTTCAGAGAAGTCTGGCCGGAGTTCCGCGCGTTCTGCGGCGACAACACGCTCGTGGCGCATAACGGCTACCACTTCGACTTCCGTATTCTCGAGCGATCGGTGCAGGAGGATGATCCTGCGTACGTGATCGACGGCTCGTTCGATACGCTCCTGCTCGCCCGCGATCTCGTGCGTACCAGCTGCAAGCTGGGGGATCTCGCCCGCGCATTCGGCATCGATCCCGGACGCTCACACCGCGCGCTTGATGACGCTCGCACGCTGGCTCAGGTCTTCCTCAAGCTCAAAGAGGCGCAGGCCGCGCGCGCACGAAAGACGGCGCTCGTCAATCTGCTCGATCAACTCGGCATCGCGCTGGCGCTGACCGACGAAAAGACGCTCTGCCAGGAAGCGAAGCTCTTTCGCGACTTCTGCGGCGTGTACGCGCTCGGCCGCTACAGCTCGTCGCTGGATTGGTATGAGCGCGAGAGTGCCGGCGATGAGAGCGTCGCGTCGATTAACGATGTCATCAATGCGTTAGGCGGCTGGCATCGCATGGACCTGATTCGCACCGAAAAGACGGCGGAGCAGTTGTATCCCACGATCATGCTGCGTCTCCAGCGTTTGCTCGCACATGTTGCCGACGGCCCGCTGGAAGAGCAGATCGCCGCGTTCGTCGAGCGCATCCTGCTGTCGACGAAGGCCGAAGGTGTCGAACCGGATCCGGACCGTGTGAATCTGCTGACACTGCATTCGACCAAGGGATTGGAGTTCTCACGCGTGTACATCGTGGGCGTCGAGGACGGCGAGCTTCCCGGCCTCGATCGCAAGGGCGACCTCAAACATCAGGAGATGGACGAGGCTCGACGCCTTTTGTACGTCGGCATGACGCGCGCGAAGGACCGTCTCGTCATGACGCGCGTGGCGAGTCGCGGGGGCAACATGACGCTGGGACACAAGTTTTTGGACGAGATGGGAATCACGCCGAAGCACGCGCAGCCTTCTGGACCTGAGTCCAGCGGCGCCTAACAACGCACTTCGTCACGCCGTAGCAGTAAAGGCTTCCACGGCGGGCGGCCCCGATCCGTCCGCGTGATCGTGCTTGAAGTACACGTACGCCTCGCTCCACGGCTGCGCGGCGACGAACGCGCGCCACTGTGCCAGAGCCCGCTCGGCGTAGTCGAAGCGATGCAGCCGCAAGTACCCCCATGCCGCGGTGGCCACCGTCGGCGAACGGAAGTCCTCCTGCTCGGAGATGCATAACGCGATGTCGCGCGCGCGTAATTCGTCGAAGACTTCGTCGTCGAACCAGCTCTCATGACGAAACTCCATCGTGAAGCGGCGGCCGGACGGCAGCATGGCGAGAAAGGCGCGCAGCCTCTCGATGTCCTTGGTGAAGTCGGCCGGACACTGGAACAGGATGGGCCCCAGTCGCGTGCCTAACGTGGCGGTATTAGCGAGCAGAAAACCGAGCGCCGTCGACGCGTTGGGCGTGAGCCGCCAGAAATGCGTGATGTGCCGGCTGGCCTTGAGCGCGAACGTAAAACCCTCCGGCACCTGCGACGCCCAGGTTGCCAGCAGCTCCTCACGGGGCACCTTGTAGAACGAATTGTTGATCTCGACCGTGGGATAGCGGCTGGAGTAGAAGCCGAGCATCGCGTCATCTTTTGTTCCCTCGGGGTAGAAGACCCCCTTCCACTCCTTGAACGCGAAGCCGCTCGTCCCTGCCAGGAGCTTCACGACACCTTCTTTTTCTTCCCGGGCGCAGCGGCCTCGCTCGCTGACGCATCTTTCGTTAGGCTGGCCTTGAGCGCTTCCATGAGGTCGATGATCTTCGTGCCGCCATCGGTCTTCACATCGGCCGTGATGTCCTGACCTTCGATCTTGCGCTGGATCGCGTCCATCACGCGCTCACGCACCGTGTCGTGAAACTTGGCCGGCTCGAAGTCATCAACCGACGTTTGCTCGATGAGCTGCTTGGCCAGCGCGAGCTCCGTCGGTTTGACGTCGCCCTCCGGAACCGGCACTTCATCCGTGGAACGCAACTCGTCCGCGTAATGCAGCTGCTCCATCACGAGCACGCCGTCGCGCGGGCGCAGGAGCACGAGATGCTGCTGTCCGCGCGCGGCAAATTGGCCTAACGCGGCGCGTCCGGTTTCCTGCAACGCCTTGGCGAGCAGGCGATAGGCGCGATCGCCTCCCTTGTCGGGGCCCAGGTAATAGACCTTGTCGAGATATTCGCGATCGACCTTGGCGAGAGGCACGAACTCGACGACGTCGATCGTGCTTGTCGCCTTTTCTTCCAGGACCTTGAGCTCGTCCGGCGTGAAGATCACGTACTGGTCCTTGGCGAACTCGTAGCCCTTCACGGTCTCTTCGCGCGGGACGACCTCGTTGTCCTTCGTGCAGGTATAGTGCTGCTTTAGGCGCGAGCCGCACTTCTTGTGCAGCATGTTGAACGACACGCTCGCCTTGGACTCGGATGACGAATAGACCTGAACGGGGACCGAGACGAGCCCGAAGGATATGGTTGCGGTGCTGATGGACCGGGCTGGCATGGCAGTGAGGTGCGGGAGTACGGACCGGGTGGGATGGAAAAGCTACTAATCGTTTGGTCGGGGCTCCACTCGCCTGGCCGCGATTTCACCCAGAATGGCAAACTGCTCCACCGCGGACGAACGCGAACAGTGCTGGACAACCGTTTTGGAACTGCGTGTAGCTCGTTCTGTTTCCTTGGGTTGCAGCGTCGCGTACGTTGGTGTTCTAGTCCGCGTTCGTCCGCGGTGACGCCTTTGATCTTGCCGGAGCATGGCTGACGACGGAAACCCAGACAGCCTCAGTAAGTACCGCGCCAAGCGCTCAGCAGATCGATCTCCCGAGCCGGTCGGAACAATCGCGGCAGATCAGGGGACGGCGCGCCTCTTTGTCGTGCACAAACACGCCGCTCGCCAGCTGCACTGGGACCTGCGGCTGGAGATGGATGGCGTCCTGAAATCGTGGGCGGTGCCGAGGGGACCTTCATACGATCAGGACGACAAGCGCCTGGCCGTGCGCGTCGAGGACCACCCGCTCGAGTACGGCGACTTCGAAGGGATCATTCCGGCGGGGAACTACGGCGCCGGCGGGATCATCGTCTGGGACCGCGGCGAATGGTTGCCGCTGGAGGACTACAAGGAGGGCCTCGAGAAGGGGAAGCTCCTCTTCGAGCTCAAAGGCTACAAGCTCCACGGAAAGTGGACGCTCGTGAAGATCAAGAAGAGTGAAAAGGATTGGCTGCTCATCAAGGAGCGCGACTCCTGGATGAAAAAGCCCGGCGACGAGTTCCCAGAAGAGTCAGTGCTCTCGGGTTTGACTGTCGAGGAGGTGAAGGCAGGCGACACTCCGGCAGCCAAAGTCCGCAAAGCGCTGGAGAAAAGCGATGCGCCACGCGGACGCGTCGATCCAACGAAAGTTCAGCTCACGCTCGCCGAGACTCGCGACGACGCTTTCACGCGCGACGACTGGATCTTCGAGCTCAAACTGGACGGCTACCGTCTGCTCGCTGCGAAGTCGCACGGTGAAGCGCTACTGCTCACGCGCAATGGCAACGACTACACAGCCGTCTTCCCCGAGGTCGCACGCGCGATAAAGGCGCTGCCGTTCGAAGCAGGCATCGTCGATGGCGAGGTTGTCGTGCTGGACGAGAGCGGGAAGCCCAACTTCTCGCTGTTGCAGAAGCGAGGCCGCCTAACGATTCCAGGCGACGTGCGGCGGGCGGCGGTGGAGCTGCCGGCCGCGTTCTTCGTCTTCGATCTCATCGCGTTCGAGGACTTTGACGTGCGCGCGCTGCCGCTCGTGCAGCGCAAGCAGCTCCTCGCCGACCTCACGCCCAAGATCGGCGCCGTGCGCTACCTCGACCACATCCCGCGCGAAGGCCAGGCGTTTCTGGAGCAGGTGACGGCAATGGGACTCGAGGGAATCATCGCGAAAAAAGCGGATGCACCGTACCGCGCGGGACGCAGCCCGCAATGGCTCAAGATCAAGGCGGAGAAGACTGGGGACTTCGTCATCGTCGGCTTCACCGAGCCGAAAGGAAGCCGCAGCGGACTCGGCGCGCTGCAACTCGCCGACTATGTGAACGGCGCGCTGGTGTATGCCGGCCGCGCCGGGACCGGTTTCAACGACGAGCTGCTGCGGGATCTGCGCAAGCTCTTCGACGCTCTGATCCGCAAGGATGCGCCATGCCACGGTCCCGTCGTCGCGCCGAACGCGGAGCCTAGGCCGAGCGAAGCGATTCCCGAGACGAAGACGA
>DATBKN010000435.1:0-2734 GCA_036555845.1 Gemmatimonadaceae bacterium
GGCGTTGTTCAGGACGGTCGCGACGTTATCGACGGTGTGAGGGCAAAGAAACCGGACCTCCTGCTCCTCGACCTCTCGATGCCGCACAGGAACGGTCTCGACCTCCTTCCCGAGTTGGTCAAGTCGTTTCCGGCCCTCAAGGTGCTCATCGTCACGATGCACGTGGATCGCGCCATGGCCGACGCGGCGATGCTCGCCGGCGCGCACGGATTCATCCCCAAAGAGGCGTCCGCCGAGGAGCTGAACGACGCGATCGGTCAGGTGATGCAGGGGAAAAAATACATCTCCCCCAAAATTCCGCGCCACACACAGCGCGACGGCACTGCTATCGACGATCCTGCGCTGGATCGCCTAACGCCGCGCCACAAGCAGATTCTACGGCTACTCGGAGAAGGGAAGACGTCGCAACAGATCGCGGATGCTCTCGGAGTGAGCCACCGCACAATCGAATTCCACCGCGCGTCCATCAGGCGCGCTCTGGGCATAACGAACGAAGTCGGTCTGCTCCGCTACGCGGTGATGTTGCAGGGACGTGAGAGTGGGAGCTCGGGCGCTGCGTCTATCAACGGCGCAGAATCCGCAAACGACGTGTAACGAAGCGCACATTTCGGACGCACTAGGGCTTCCCCGAGTGTACACCCCTCACCCGCACTTCTATCCTGCGGTCCATGAGCGACACACTCCGTTCCATGGTCATCGAGCCGCCTTACGCGGCCGCCCGCCGCAACACCGGTGAGGCACCCGTCCTCGGCTCAATCCTGCTGATCGACTGTCTCGACGTCCGTCCGACGTCAGCGCAGCTCAAGCCAATCGTAGACGCAGCACCCTGGTGCCCTGTCTGCATCCTTGCCGCGGATCGTTGGGAGGTCCGTCACATCCGGCGCACTTCGCGTGTCACCGTGGTGTTCTCGTTGGACGACGGTGCAGGCGGCACGCGCGGGATGCTCTCGGCCGTTTCCACGCGACCGCACGCGACGCCGGCTGATGTCGCCGAGTGGATCGTGGGCCGCACTCGACTCCCGTCGTTGCGGCGCACATTGGTGGACCTGTTTACACGCCCACTCATGACGCGCGCCGAAGCGCTGCGCCTGCAGTGGTCAGTGCGCGAACAGCTTGCCTTGTTAGGCGAATGGGATGCCTGCGACTGGCAGCTGATGTGGCACGTCAGCGAGGCAGCGTCGCGTGGCGAAGCGCGTGCGGTGGTGGTTCCTGATCTGGACGCTCGCGCGGATGAGTTGTTGGGGCTGGATTGGTCGGCGCGGGCTCAGCTTGCCGGATGGGAATGGATCCCCGAGACGGCACTTCGTTGCGCCGGATTCTTTTCGAGCGATCGCATGGAGGCCCGGCGGGAGCTTGGAGCCGTTGCGGTCCTCGATTCACTCGCAGTCCGCTCGCTGGCCGCTGCCAGTTGGCGCCATCGGGCGGACTCCGAGTCCAGCGAACGCCAGTTTGCTCGAGCAGGATAGCTCGTGGCTCTTTAGCCATACCGAGCAGGGTAGGAGCTAAGGCCTAAGAGCTACGGCCTAGCATACGGGGCACGGGATAGGGAAGGGTGAGACCTCATGACCGATGGGCCGATGACACCTGGTACATCCTCTACTGACACAGCTCGCGGACGCGTTCGACTGCGCTATGCGCGCGCGCATGGGTTGTATTTACGCGGTCCCGTCACGGGCGAGCCGTACGTTTTCAATCCCGATGCTGGGACGCCGGTTCACGAAAGAGACGCGGCGGCGTTACTGGAGACGGGGCTGTTCGAGCGGGCCTAACGAGAAGCGAACTGCTGCCAGCTGCTGTCAGCAGTCGGCTGGTAGCTGTCAGCCGCCAGCTTTTTTTTGCTTCCCGACAATAACGCGTCCCTCTTCGATGCGCACGTCGTAGGCAGGCACGGCGTCGAGCGCTGGTCCGCGGGTGGGCTCTCCAGTCGCACAACGAAAGCGCGCGCCGTGCCAGGCGCATTCAATCTCCGGTGCCTGTCCTGTCTCGTTAGGGGAGACCGCGTAACCGGCCGACAGCGGCATCGCCTGGTGGGAGCACTGATCCGCTAAGGCGTACACCGTGTCACCAACACGCAGCAGACACACAGCGCGACCGTCATCGAGCACGATCCCCTGAGGTACGCCCGGCTCGAGATCGTCTAACAGCAGGTCGGTGGTCAGAGGTCGGAGGTCGCAGGGCCCAAGGGCCGATCAGCGTTGATTGTGGTTCAAATCCGCGGGAATCTGCGCTTCTAGAGCTGGTCGTCCGTGGAAACTTCGTTCTCGCCGCCCTCGATCGCGCTCTGCAACGCATGCCAGGCGAGCGTGGCGCACTTGACGCGTGCGGGGAAGCGCGCGACGCCGCCGAGTACAGCGAGACGGCCTAACGACTTGGCATCGGGACGTGGTTCAGCCGAGGCAGCTGGCGACGCTGTTACGAGCGCGTGAAAGCGATCGAACAGATCGTGCACCTCGGCGCGAGTTTTTCCTTTGACCGCGCTCGTCATGAGCGACGCCGAAGCCTTCGAGATCGCACAGCCGCGCCCGCCGAAGCTGACATCGTCTACGACGTCGCCGTTCATCTTGACCCAGACAGTGACTTCGTCGCCGCACAGCGGATTGCGACCGAACACATGGCGGGTGGCATCCGGGATCTCGCGGAAGTTGCGAGGATTCCGGTTGTGATCCAGGATTACTTCCTGATACAGGGCTGTGAGGTCGGTCATAGGGCTAACAGGGAGCTTTGGGTCGCGAGT
>DATBKN010000436.1:0-4815 GCA_036555845.1 Gemmatimonadaceae bacterium
TGATGCAGGGAGACATCCTGACGTACACCGGCATCGACATCGGACTGGGTCGTCCCACGGACCGGCGCATCACGGCGTGGGAAGAGATGTTCGTCCCCATGTCGGTACAGCGGCTCATCCGCGACGTCCGCGTCAAGAACGCCATGGGCGTTGATGTTCCGCTCGTCGTCAGTGAGCAAGTCGCCTTCGAGGCAACACGTCCCCCGGTGCCAGATCACCCCGCCAACTGGACACTCTGGTACTTCCTCGCCGGAGCGCTGATCGGCGCCGCGGTTCTCGCGTGTGTCCTAACGAGAGCCGCCCCCGTTGCGTTCGCGTTCGCGCCTATCTGGTGCACCGTCGCCGGAGTGCTGGGCACATTGCTCGTTCTTCTTTGGACGGCGACCGAGCACGTCGCGGCGTATCAGAACGCCAACATACTTCCGCTCAACCCGCTATGGTTGGTGCTCGCTGGCATGGCCGCCGCCCGTTCGAGAAGGGCGCGTAGGTTTGCTCTGTTCCTCACCGGCACCGCCTATCTGGGTCTGGTTATGTTGTTGCTGCCGAACCACCAGGATACCGCGCGCGTCCTCGCGCTTACGCTCCCGATCCACACAGCGGTGATGCTCACGATCGCGCGACGAGTCCGCCTCGCTCCAAGATGACCTGGTCAGTTGGTGTCGACGTCGGTGGCACCTTCACCGACCTCGTTGCGGTCGCTGACAACGGCAAAGTCGTTTCGGGAAAGGTGCTCAGCACGCCCGACGATCAAAGCGTCGCCGTCTCGCAGGCGCTGCAGGACCGCGCACTCCCGTCATCAGAGATCTCTCGCGTCGTACACGGCACGACACTCGTCACGAACCTGCTCCTCGAGCGGCGCGGCACGCGCACGCTGCTCTGCGCCACACGCAATGCGACGGATCTCTTGGAGCTGCGGCGGCAGGAACGCGCATTCCTGTACGATCTCGCCGCGCATCACCCGCCGCCGCTTGTCGACGCCAGCGATGTGATTGCAGTGGATGAACGTATCGCGCCCGAGGGCGTGGTGCGTGCGCTGACAGATGCCGAAGCGGATCGTGTCGCCGCCGAGGTGGCAGCGCGTGGGGCGTCCGCCGTGGCAGTCTCTCTGCTGCACTCGTATGGCAACGGTGCGCACGAGGAGCGGCTCGCTCGCGCAATCGCCGCGCGTGTTCCCAACCTGGATGTCGTTTGCTCCTCGCGCGTGCTGCCTGAGATCCGCGAGTACGAGCGCACGGCGACGGCGGTGTGCGAGGCGTATGCGCGGCCAGCTGTTGCAAGCTATCTGCAGCGCCTGGCCGATCGTCTCGCCAGGGATGGCATATGTTCGTTAGGCGTCGTCGCATCGAACGGCGGCATGCTCGATGCGCGCGCGGCGGCGCAGTCCGCGGCATCGCTCGCGCTCTCGGGCCCGGCCGGAGGGGTCGCCGGAGCTGCCTTATTGGCCCGTCTGGCCGGCTTCGCCACCGGCAGCGCGCTCAGCATCGACATCGGCGGGACGAGCGCGGACGTCGGCCTGATCGTCGACGGAGCACCCCTCGTGGAAGCAGGGGGCCAAGTCGCCGGAGTGCCGATCGCGCTGCCGCGCGTACTTGTGGAAACGGTTTCGGCGGGCGGTGGCTCGTTAGGCTGGATCGATGACGGCGGCGCGCTGCGAGTCGGCCCGCGCAGCGCTGGCGCGGTTCCAGGGCCGGTGGCGTTCGGCCGCGGTGGCACACAGGCGACTGTCACCGACGCTCACGTCGCTCTGGGCAACATCTCGGCGAATCGCATGAGCGGCGCGGTGCAACTCGACGCCGGCGCGGCTCGACGCGCCGTCGCGCAACTATCGGATCGACTCGGCGCTGACGTCGCGCGTACCGCGGCTGCGATGATCGCCACCGCCGATGCCGCCATGGCCCGCGCGCTGCGCCGTGTGAGTGTCGAACGAGGCATTGATCCGCGTGATTGTCCGCTCATAGCCTTTGGCGGCGGCGGGCCGCTGCACGCGTGTGGCCTTGCTGATCAGTTAGGCATGACCCGTGTACTCGTGCCACCTTACGCCGGCGTACTCAGCGCGTTAGGCCTCGCCGTGGCACCGCCCCGCCGAGTCGCGTACGCCAGCGTTATGCACGCGTTGGACAAGCTCGACAGCGAGACGCTCACTGCTCTCGCTGAGAGCCTTGCCAGGCGCGCTACCGCGGAAGAAGGCGCAGCCGGCTCCGAACGCTGGGTCACCGCGTACGTGCTGCGCGCCCGCTATCTCGGCCAGGGCCACGAGCTCGAAGTGCCTTTCGCACCGCAGGATTCCAGCGACGCGCTCGCCAAGCGTTTTGCCGCGGCGCATCAGTCGCGCTACGGCTTCGTGCTCGATCTGCCCGTCGAAGCGGTGAGCGCGCGCTGCGTGCGGACCGGCGATGCCCCGGAAGTGCGACTCGCCAGGGAGGGCAAAACAACATGGCGTGACGATATGCGCGTCGACGACGGCTCGACCTGCGACGCTGTTGTGCATGGACGCGCGGTGATCGCGCTTGCTGACGCGACGCTCCTCGTCGCCGCCAATTGGACGGCGCGAGCACTGCCGATCGGCGGCTGGCTGCTCGAGCGCGATGCCTAACGTGAAAGCTCCCGCTGCCTTCGATCCACTCGCGCTCACAGTTATGGCGCACGGCGTGGCCATGATCGCCGAGGAGATGGGGACGATCCTCGAGCGCGGCGCGCTCTCGCCGAACATTCGCGAGCGGCGCGACGCGTCCTGCGCGATCTTTGACGCGCAAGGGCGGATGATCGCGCAGGCCGCGCATATCCCCGTGCACTTGGGAGCGATGCCGGAGTCGGTCCGCGCCGTGCGCGAACGCAATCCGCAACCGGGCGATCTCTTCCTGCTGAACGATCCATACCGCGGCGGCTCGCATCTGCCCGACCTCACGATGGTCGAGGCGATCGCGGACGGCGACGCGGTGATCGGCTACGCTGCCGTGCGGGCGCATCACGCCGATGTGGGGGGAATGAGCCCCGGGAGTATGCCGCAAGGCGCGACGGAACTGGTGCAAGAGGGACTCATCGTTCCGCCGGTGCGCCTGGCCACGGCCGCCGGGCTGCAGGACGATGTGCTCGCCCTCGTCCTGGCCAACGTGCGCACGCCTAACGAGCGGCTCGGTGACTTGCAGGCACAACGCGCGGCGTGCGCGGCCGGTGCGGCGGGTTGGCGTGCCCTTCGCAGACGAACAGGGCCCGACATGCTCGCCGCGGCGAGCGACGCACTGCTCGACTATACGGAACGTCGCGCGCGCAGCCGGATCGCCGAGCTGGGCAACGTGCGCGGCGCCGCGCGCGACGCGCTGGAAGGCGACGGGGTGAGCGACGCTGACGTCGTCGTGTGCGTGAGCGTCGAGGCCCGTGGCGACACGCTGCGCTGCGATTTCGCCGGCACTTCGCCGATGGTGCGCGGCAACGTGAACTGCCCATTCGCCGTTGTTCGCGCCGCTTCGGTGTTCGTGCTGCGGACGCTGCTCGAGGACGACGTCCCGACGAATGACGGTATCGCCCGCGCCCTTGAGCTTGTCGTTCCCAAGGGTTCAGCGATCAATGCGGAGTGGCCGGCTGCTGTCGCCGCAGGGAACGTCGAGATGTCGACGCGCATAACGGACACGCTCTTTGCCGCGCTGGCCGATGCAGGGATCGACGCGCCGGCACAGGGGCAGGGCACGATGAACAACGTGACCTTCGGCGGCGCCGGCTGGACGTTCTACGAGACGTTAGGCGGCGGCCAGGGCGCCACGTCGCGCGGCGACGCGCCGTCCGCCGTGCACGTGACGATGAGCAACACACGCAACACGCCGATCGAATCGCTGGAGCACGCTTATCCGATTCGCGTGGACCAGTATGCCGTGCGGCGAAATTCCGGTGGAGCAGGCAAACACCGTGGTGGCGATGGCGTCATTCGCTCGTATCGGGTTCTCGAGCCCTGTACGGCGACTTTGCTCACTGAACGGCGGCGCTATGCGCCGCGCGGCGCAGCGGGTGGAGCGGCCGGGACGCCGGGTCGCAACTCGCTCAACGGGAAACCGCTCCCCGCCAAGTGCCGAGTGGAGCTGGTGCCGGGCGATGTTCTTATGATCGAGACGCCCGGTGGTGGTGGCTGGGGATCGCGTTAGGTAAACCAACGCTGTCAACCGTCGGCCACCAGCGCACAGCTCTCAGCAGGTATCAGCTTCAGTTTGGGAGCGACTGCTGGGGCAACCAACGCAGCTGACGGCTGCTGACAGTTGTTAGCTGTAAGCTGACGTCTGACAGCTTTAATGCGTGGGTTAGACGACGATCTCCGCCCCTTCCTGTGCCGCCAGCACTCTCACGTTTCCTCCGCGCTCATTCACCATCGTCCGGCAGAGTGTGAGCTGCGCTTCCAGCTCCTCGTCCGATCGGTCCGGCTCGTGATGGAATAGCACCAGCGTTTCGACTTCTGCGGCAATGGCGAACTCGATAGCGTCGCGGAACGAAGAATGTCCCCAACCACGATGGTCCATGTACTCCGTGCCGGTATACATCGCGTCGTGAATCAACACTCTGGCTCCCCGCGCAAAGCTCACCAGCTGCTCGGGCGGCGAAGCGTCGGAGTCCGACTGATCCCCAAACACGTCGAGCTCGTTGTCGGGAATGAAGACGACGGATGACCTGGGGTCGTGCGTCGAGGAGAAGCGGAAGCCTAACGCGCCGCCAGGATGCCGCACTCGCGCCGCCTCCACACTGTAACCGTTGGTGGCATGGCGGTGCGTCGTCAGCTCGCGCACCTCGATGCGCGCGCTGAGATCGTCGAACGCGACGGGGAACACGACAGGG
>DATBKN010000437.1:0-3141 GCA_036555845.1 Gemmatimonadaceae bacterium
GACGTCGCCGAGCGGATCAGCCAGGCGGTGCTGGCCGGCGAGACGCCGGCTGCGACCTGCGAGCGCAACGTTAGGCCCGCCGCGCTGCCGAACGGCGTGAGCGCGTCGCTGCTTTTTGGCGCCGTACACGGGATCTACGCCGTGGCACGACGCGCTCGTGCCCTGTCATGCGGCGCTGCTGCACTCGCATTGGGTGCGCTCGGATTTACGGCGCCAGGCGATTCAGCGGCTTGGGTCCGGGAGCTTGGAATGCTCGCCCTGCAGGCGGCGAATCGCGTAGACGCCGCAGCACTCACCAGCGCTGCCGGCGATACTGATGCGCGAGTACGCCGGCTCGCCATGCGAATTCCGCGCGACATTCCCGTCGCAACCGCGGTCTCACTCGTGACGAACGGAGTTGCCGACACGGCAGCATCGGTACGCGTCGACGCCGTGCGCGCTCTCGTGGGACTGCGCGCACCACAGAGTTGCGGTCTCGCGCTTGGAGCGCTGCGCGACCTCGAACCGCACGTACGTAGCGAAGCGATTGACGCCACGGCGGCAGCATGCGACAGCGTCCTCGCCATACCTGCGATCGTGACGCTCGTTATGCAGTTGCCATCGGACACTATGGACGTAGCCGGCAGCTGGCACGCACCGGCTCGCGCCCTCGTCGCGCTCGCTCGTGTGTCACCAACAAGCGCCACCGCGCTCTTCCGGCGCTTTGCGCAGCATCCAGTCTGGCAGGTGCGTGCGGCGCTCGCCGCTGCCGCGCGTGCGACCGGCGACACGGCGCAACTGCTCCAGCTTCTGCGAGACCGCGACGCCAATGTGCGCGAAGAGACAATCGTTTTTCTCGGGCAGCTGGGACCTGCCTTGCGAGATCAAGCGATCACGATCGGTCTCGCAGATAGCGGTTATCAGGTTGTTCTCGCCGCCGCGACGGTGGCCAAGGATGTGCAAGGCGTCGACGTAAAGTTGCTCATCAACGCACTCGGTCGCCTAACGGCCCGCGGCCAGGAGACCTCGCGCGACCCGCGGCGCGAGCTGCTCGAGCGCATCGCCGAGCGTGGCTCGGCCGCCGACACCACGGCCCTGACTCCTTTTCTCTCTGACTTCGACGTCGTCATCGCGCGACGCACTGCCGAAATAATGTCGCGCTGGACCGGGCGTGTTGTCGCCGCAACGCCACGTCCGCAGTCCCATCGCCCCGAAGTGCTCGCGGAGCCGACCCCGACGCACCTGCGCATCGTCTTTTCGGCGGCATCGGGCGGCGGCGTCATTCTCGTTAGGCTCTATCCGGCGGAGGCGCGCAGCACGGTCGCCCGCGTTGCGCGACTTGCAGAGGCGGGGTACTACAATGGACGCACGCTGCACCGCGTCGTGCCGAACTTCGTGGTTCAGGGCGGGAGCCCCGACGCCAACGAGTATGTCGGCGACGGACCATTCATGCGCGACGAATTGAGCCTCCGCTCACACACTCGCGGCACCCTCGGCATCTCCACGCGTGGGCGCGATACCGGCGACGCGCAACTCTTCATCAACCTCGTCGACAACTTCCGCCTGGATCACGACTACACGGTCTTCGGTGAAGTCGTCGATGGCCTGGACCTCGTCGATCGCATCGAGGCGGGTGCCGTGATGCGGTCCGTGAGTGTCGCCGGCGGGGCTCGGTGAACGCGCGACCGCAAGCGCTCCGACACTAGATTTACGCCGCGCTCATCGCGGCAGCAGCGATTACCAGCCACGGACAGAGATGGCAACAGTACTCACCGAACAGGCCGACGGCGTCCTGACGATAACGCTGAATCGTCCTGAAGTCCTCAATTCCTTCAACGCCGAAATGGCGGCGGCGCTGTACGAGGCGCTTGGTGCGGCGGCGAACGACGCGGGAGTGCGCGCGGTGCTTCTCACTGGCGCCGGACGCGCATTCTCTGCCGGTCAGGACCTCGCGGGCGTCCCTAACGACTCGCTCGGCGAATTCGACATCGGTGAGATCGTTAGGACGCAGTACAATCCCATCATTAAGCGAATTCGTGAGCTGGAGAAGCCCGTGGTCTGCGCCGTGAACGGTGTCGCCGCCGGCGCCGGCGCGAATCTCGCATTCTGCTGCGACATCGTGCTCGCGGCGCGAGAGGCCAACTTCATCCAGGCCTTCTGCAAGATCGGTCTCATACCTGACAGCTCAGGAACGTTCTTCCTCCCGCGCCTTGCCGGTTTCGCTCGCGCGTCAGGAATGGCGTTGTTAGGTGACAAAGTGAGTGCCGAACAGGCGCGCGATTGGGGCCTCATCTGGCAGGTCGTCGACGGGGCGGAGCTCATGCAGCGCGCGCGTGACCTCGCGCGCCAGCTCGCCACGCAGCCAACGCGTGGCTTCGCGCTCACCAAGAAGGCGCTCAACGCGTCGCTCACGAACGACCTCGCGGCGCAGCTCGACGTCGAGGAGGAGCTGCAGCGACAAGCCGGCCGCACGCGTGACTTCGCCGAGGGCGTGCGCGCCTTTCTGGCGAAGCGCCCGCCGGTGTTCGAGGGACGTTAGGCTTTGATGGCTGATCGCAAGCCTCTGGTCGGTGTTCTTGGTGCGGGTGCGATGGGTGCCGGCATTGCCCAAATCGCTGCGCTGCGAGGGCACACGGTGGTCCTCGCGGACGCACAGTCCGGCGCTTGTGATGCGGCGCGCGACAGAATCGTCAAAGCGCTTGCGCGCGAAGTCGAAAAGAAGCGGCTGCAGCAGCCTGACGCTGACGCCGCGCTGGAACGACTCCTTTTGACTCACATCGACTCTGAGCGCGCGTACGATGCTTTCGGCGGATGCGACATCGTGATCGAGGCGATCGTGGAGCAGCTCGACGCCAAGCGGACCGCATTTCGTCAGCTCGAAGCCGCCGTGCAGGAAGATTGTATCCTCGCGAGCAACACGTCCTCGCTATCGATCGCTGCCATCGCTGCGGCGTGCGAGCGGCCGCAGCGCGCGTTAGGTGTTCATTTTTTCAACCCTGCCACGGTGATGCCGCTGGTGGAGATCGTCCCCGGCGTGCGCACGGATGCGGGTGTCGTCGCAGCGGCGCGCGGCGTCGTGGATGGCTGGGGAAAGACAACCGTGCTCGCACTCGACACGCCTGGCTTCATCGTGAATCGTGTGGCGCGACCGTATTACGGTGA
>DATBKN010000438.1:0-1579 GCA_036555845.1 Gemmatimonadaceae bacterium
TAGCACGCACGGTGGGCGCGACGGCTCCAAGCCGTATTAAGCAGTGCCATTCCAGATCCGTCGTACGTTGACCAGTGCCGCTTTCTGAAATCTGAGTTCGTAAGCATCCGGAAAGGTCAGAGCGCGCCAGAAGTCGAAGCCAAAGGCCGGCCTGAAGGCGTTGAGAATAAGCGCCAGGAGATTGCCGTGCGTTGCGACTACCACACGCAAGCCGCTCTGTTCCGAAATGATCTTCCGAATGGCGGCGAGACCGCGCGCTTGGGCGACATTGTTCGATTCGCAGCCCGAAGCCGCAATGGTCGGAGATAGCCACGCGGCCTGAACAACGGCCTCGAAATCCACGCCGGGAGCGACCACCAATTCACGTTCGCGAAGATCATCTACAACGATAGGCTCAAGTCGAACACGACGAGTAAGGAGTTCGATAGTTTCCAATGCTCTCCGTTCCGGACTGGAGTAGATCGCCGCGATCGGTGCCTGAGCGAGAAGATCGGCGAGGACTGCTGCGCTGGTGCGGCCACGCGTGGAGAGTGGACGCGCGCTATCAGGACTCCAACCGGCATGAGCGTGACGAACCAAACATAGTGTCGTCATTCACACTTTGCGTTGTCGCTGCCTAACGCGGCTCAGCCGCGGCGCGAAGGTAATCTTAGCGCTGCGCCGTAGGCTACAGCTGCTTGTTAGGCTAGGCATGTGCTCTCAAGAAATCTGTCAGCTGCGTGGCTAGGACTCCCAGGCACGCTTTCTTAACCCAAGCCGCACTTCGGAGCGCAAGCGACAGTTCCTCCTGCGGAAATCCTGGACCCTCTACTTGAATCTGCGTTTCGATCGTTGCTCGACAGCCCGGCCGCTAAAGCCGCGCCCTACTTTCCAATCGCGTAGAGATTGCGATCGGTCCTGATGTACCAGCGTCCGTCGACGAGCGCTGGCGACGCGAGCGTGGTCTCCCCAATCCTATTTACGTGCAGGATCTCGAATGTGGCGCCGGCGCGCAGCACGAACGTGTCGCCGTCGTCATTGGTGAAGAACACCTTCCCGTCCACCGCCACCGGCGACGCGGAGAATCCTTCTCGCTGCGCGACACCGAGTCGTCCCTGCCACAGAACTTTGCCGCTCTGCGCGGCGAGCGAGGTGACGATGCTGGCCATGTCGTTCACCATGTAAAGCTGCTCGCCATAAAGAATGGGCGACGGGACGAATGGCGACCCGCGAGGACTTTCCCACGCAAGATGCGTCCGCGTGACGTCGCCGCTGCCGCCTGGTTTGATGGCGAGCGTCGGACCGGCGCGACCGGAGGAACAGAAGACGAGCCCGTAGCCGACGACAGGCGTCGGAATCACCTCGTACGTGGTGCCACCGCAGCGCCACAGCTCCTTGCCGCTGGCCGGGTCGTACGAGTACACCCACTGCTGGCTGTTGACGATGACTTCGTCTCTGCCAGCCGCGCGAATGGCGATGGGCGTACCCCATCCGACGTTTGCATTTCGTCTGGTGCGCCACAGCTCGCGACCTGTACGCGTGTCGAAAGCGGCGATGAATGAGCCCGAATACTGATCCTGGTAGAGAATGAGCCGATCCC
>DATBKN010000439.1:0-3409 GCA_036555845.1 Gemmatimonadaceae bacterium
TGCAGGAAAGTTGTTGGCCGAAGGTGCGAGCCACGCAGGCTGCGCGCGAGCGGCGTTCTGGAGTGTCCTGCGCTCTGACACCGCCGATGTGGAGACGCGCTGGGGCTCACTGCTCACGCTGCACGGTCTGCTGATTGCGACCAATGACACGGCATCGTTGCCAGCCACATACGCCGCTGGTGTGGACGTGGGGCTCCCGACGTGGCCACTGCGGATGTTGGCTGCCGCGGCCGGTGTGGATGACCCGCGCGTTGCGGATTCCATCGCGACCTCTCGCGGAGTGGATTATCGGTCAATGAACAGCGCCACATTGTGGCTGCGCAGCACGTGGGGCGCACACCGCGGCGATCGCAGCGCGACGCGCGAGATCGCAGCCATCCTTCTGCAGCGGGCGCGGGAATCGCGACTGCAGCAGGATTCGGTTCTGGCTCAAAGCGCCAGCGCGATGGCGGCAGCTGCGGCGCTCGACACCAGCGGGGCCCTAACGATATTGGGGAGGCTTCGCCCGCACGCTCCGCGAGCGGACATCACGTGGCAGCCGTTTGCTGCGCATGGCCTGGAGCGCCTAACGCGCGCACAGTTCCTCCTCGCACGGGGACGACCGCAGAACGCGCTCGACGCGGCCGCACTGCTCGAGGCGTCGGAACCGGTGACTTATCTCCTGTACTATCGCCAGAGCCTAACACTGAGGCTGCAGGCGGCGCGCACCTTGGGGCGCGCCGATGACATACGCAAACTGGCTGCCCGTCTTGAACGGCTGCGGCCCGCCGGCGCGGCGCTCCGCGCAGCGGGATGAGAGAAACGCTTATCTGAGGAGGACTCCAATGGCTGCAAAACGACCGAAACGCCCGAAGCGAAAACGACCTCTGAAAAGGTTGAAGAGAATCCCACGCATTCCGGCGACTCTTGTTACGGTGCCGGTGCTTGCGGAGCCAAGCCTGGCAGTGAGGTGTCCGGAGACCTTCCCAGAGCTGTGTAGACGCCTCAATAAGTGGGCCAAGGACTGGGAGGATTGGGGTGAGCGCGTGCGGCTCATTCTCAACTGCGTCGTCGACACGTGCTGTACGCAATGCGATCCAGGTGATCCGGATCCGGTACCGGCTCCACCGAAGCCGCCGTTCAATTAGCCGTTAGGCGCCCGGGGGAACGCGCCTATGCGTTCCCCCACGATGCGTCGCTAGACGCCTGGTTTCGCAGCAGCGTCGTGTTGCGTCACATATGCGGCGATTTCACGCCGCCGATCGTCCACGGTCTCTTCGCGCTCATCCAGCGCCAATCTATTGGCGCGAAAGCGGCGCCCCGATTCAACACAAAACAAATCGCATAACGCGATCTCATGTTCGGCGCTGGCCTCATCGCGCTCATCGATCACAGACTGCGTCCGCGCCAACACACACGCCGTCGCCACCAGCTCGATCGCCATATTCGCCAAGCGCTCCAACACGAACTGGCGTTCCACGATTGCCTCACGATGCTTGAGGATCGCCTTTTCCGCATGATCCTTGAGCTCCGCCACGTGCTTCTCGAAATAGCGCTTGTGCGTCGCCAACCGCTCACTCAGCGGGGTATCGAGCGTCGGCGTCGCGCCTAACACGGACCGCACCCGCGAGGCCGCATAACCACTCAGCAGGCCCCAGTTCTTGAGCGGCTGCCGCAGCGCCACTCCGACTTCCTTCAACCGCTCCGCCGGCCCCTGGACACCGTTCAGCGCGATAAACAATCGCAGCACCTCGTTCGTCCCCTCGAAAATCCGATTGATGCGCGCGTCGCGCAGCATGCGCTCATACGGGTACGGCTTCACGAAACCACGCCCACCAGCGACCTGCACCATCTCGTCCGCCGCACGCCAGATCAAATCACTGGCGAACACCTTGGCGCACGCGGCCTCCATCGCGTAGTCGCTCTCACCGCGATCGACGAGCTCCACAAGCTCGCCGAGCATCGCCTCCGCCGCGTACGTCTCCGCCGCGAGGGTCGCCAGCTTGCGCTGTGTGATCTCGAACTCCGCGATCGGTTTGCTGAACTGCACGCGCTCGGCGGCATATCGAGCCATCTCGCCTAACAAGCGACGGGCACCGGCCGAACAGCCGGCGACGAGCGTCAGGCGGCCGCCGTTGAGCACGTGCACGGCCACCGAAAAACCCTTCCCGACGTGCCCGAGCAGATGATCGGCGGGCACTCTGAGTCCGTCGAAACGCAGCTCCGCCTGAGTTGAGCCACGAATCCCGAGCTTGCGCACCGTGCCAAGGACGTGAAAGCCAGGCATGTCGGGCCGCACGATGAACGCCGTCGGGCGCAGCTCCGTTTGCTCTCCACGCTCGACGCGCGTCTGCGCGAACGTCACGATCACGCCCGCGCGATGCCCGTTCCCGATCCAGATCTTGTGCCCGTTGAGCACCCACTCATTGCGCGAGGCGTCGAACTCGGCCGTCGTCTCGATATGCTGCGCGTCGGAGCCCACGTTAGGCTCGGTCAGCGCGTATGCCGCCAGCATCTCACCGCGCGCCAGCAACGGCAGGTAGCGCGACTTCTGCTGTGGACTGCCGTACAGGACGATCGCCTTGCTGCCGAGGCCGCAGTGTACGCCGACAAGCACGGCGAGCGAGGCATCGATGCGAGACAACTCGCCGAAGACGCGCGCGTAACCGCGCGCCGACAAGCCAAGTCCGCCGTACTCAGGAGGAATCGTTAGGCCGAGCATGCCGATGCGGGCAAATGCACGCACGACCGACTCGGGGATCGCCTCCTCCTCGTCGATCCTCGCGGGATCGATCTCACGATCGGCCAGCGCCCGAAAGTCGCCCAGCAGACGCCTAACTAGAGCCGACTCCCGCTCGTCGCGGCCGTCGGCCACCGACGGGAATGGAAAGAGCAGGTCATCGTGAATCGCGCCGGCGAAGATGCCGCGCGTGAACGACGCTCGGGAATCAGTCATGCATCGCGTCCACTCACCAAAGACGCCCTAACCTAACAAACGAGCCCCGCATGTCGCGAAACATGCGAGGCTCCGGTCAGCAACTGACAACTCTTATGGCGTGATCGTTACTGCCGCCGATCCTGTGATGCCCTCGGATGTCGCCGTCACCGTTATGCTGCCAGCGGCGATCGCATTCAGGACGCCTGCCGCCGTGATCGTTGCCTTGGACGTATCAGATACTGACCACGCGATGGGACGCCCAACGAGGATATTGCCATTGGCGTCGCGCAACGTCGCTTGCATCTGAAGAGTAAGGCCTGCTTTCACAGAGCCTGGATTCGGGTTTACCGTAATATTGTTCACCGGCACGAGAGCAACGGTGACCGAAACGACGTTGCTCGTCACCTGATCGACGGTCGCTGTGATGTTCGCCTGGCCGCTATCCGCCGCGAAGATCACGCCCTGCGCGCTGGCCTGCACGACGGGCAGGTT
>DATBKN010000440.1:0-22409 GCA_036555845.1 Gemmatimonadaceae bacterium
GACCTTATTCGTATCTCAGCGCTTTCATGGGATCCACGCGTGATGCGCGCAGAGCTGGAACGTAGCCCGCACCAAGCGCCACGGCTGTGAGCAGCACGGCAGCGATCGAGAGGACCACCGGGTCCCAACCTTCGAGCCTGAAGAGCAGGCTGCGCGCCGCGCGCGCGAGTCCGATCGCCGCCGCGAGGCCCACGGCCCCGCCGATCAGTGTGACGACGCCAACCTGCCGCAGTATCATCCCGCGCACTCTGCCGCCATGTGCGCCTAACGCCATTCGCACGCCGATCTCACGCGTGCGCTGCGCAACCGTATAGGCGAGCACACCGTACAAGCCAATCGCCGCCAGCAACGTCGCGAGCAATGCAAAGGACGACGATAGGGTGCCGATCATGCGATCCATGAAGACGTTTTCCTTCACCTGCTCCGGCATCGTGCGCAATTCGTCGACCGGAAGATTCGGGTCGATCCGCGCCACGACCACAGGGATCGATCGTAGCAACTCGGACGTGCTGAGCGTGGTCCGCGCGTAAAACGTCATCTCGCCGACTCTATTGTCCTGACGATGCGGCGTGAAGAAGAGCGGCGGGACTTCGTCTTTGACCTCACTATAGGCGGCGTTGCGCACGAGCCCGACGATCTCGGTGTCGAGATCCTGGTTGCCGCTGCCACGCACGGACATCCGTTTGCCCACGGCCTGGGTGCCCAGGTTGAACTTCTTGGCGAACGCCTCGTTGACAATCGCGACACCCGGCCGACCTGGTCCGTCCGCCGGCGTGAACTCGCGCCCAGCCATCAAGGGGATGCCTAACGCGCGGAAGTAGCCGGGTCCGATTTCGTTGAATCGAGCGTTGGCGTCGACGTCCGGGCCTCCTTTGAAGCCCTCGACGCTCACGTCGCTGCCCCAGTTATTGCCTGACAAGATTCCGACCATGGACGACGTGACCGCGCTCACTCCCGGCAGCGCGGCCAGCTCTTCCTCCACTCGCGCGAAGAGTTGCGCGCTGCGAGTGGAATCGTAGCCGTTCAGCTCCGGCGAGATCGTGAACGTCACCAGGTTGCCGATATCGAGCCCGAGATCCACTCGGCTCACGTTGCGCAGGCTCTTGATGAACAGACCAGCCGATGTCAGGAGCATCATCGCGAGCGCTACCTGCGCGGTCACCAGCGAGAAGCGGAAGCGCGAGGCCGCGCGCGCGCCCGAGGGCTGGCCCGAACCGGCGCGGATCGACGTCAACAGGTCGCGCCGTGTGCTGTGGAGTGCCGGGTACAGGCCGAAGAGCATCCCCGTGCCTAACGAGAGAGCCATGGCGAACATCACGATCGGCCAGCTCAACCCCAGATCGATGACCCGATCCGAGTTACCTGGAAGGATTTGCGCCAGCAGCGACAGCGTCCACGTCGCGAACACAAGGCTCACTACGCCGGCGATCAGCGCCAGTACACAGGACTCCGTGAGCAATTGACCGAGTACGTGGCGACGTTGCGCCCCTAGCGAGAGCCGAACAGCCATCTCAGTCGCGCGCCCAGCGCCGCGCGCGAGAAGTAGATTCGCGATGTTGGCACACGCAATGAGGAGCACGATGCCCGTCACCGCAAACAGCATTGCCAAGGGCGTCTTGGCGTCGTCGTGGATGCTGGATTGACCTCGGCGGCCTTCCGTCACCGTGACCTGCTTCGCTTTGAATAGCGCCATCGTCTGATCGCTCATTCCGCGCTGCAGCGGCGCTTCGACGTCCCTTACGATCGGATGGTAGACGAGGTTGATGGCCTTATGCGCCTGCTCGATCGTGACGTTAGGCTTGAGCCGCCCGAACACATAGATCCAGTAGCTGGCACGATTGTCCATCGCCCCCGTGCGCGGTACCAATGCTTTGTACATGCTGATGGGAACGAATACGTCAGCATTGGTCCCGACAGTCGTGCCATAGAAGCCGCGCGGCGCTACACCAACGACGGTGAACGACTGACCGTTGATCATCACTTGCTCGTTGAGCACCGATCGATCGAGGCCCAGATGCGTCTCCCAATACCGATAGCTCAAGACAGCGACGAAATTCGCGCCGATCGTCTGGTCGTCCGCCGGCGTCAAGAGCCTGCCTAACGCAGCATTGAGGCCCAGCACGGGGAAGTAGGAGCCTGACACAAGCATCCCTTCGCCGCTCCGGGTCTCTTTGCCGACGGCGAGACTGATGCCGATCGAACGATGCCCGGCGAGCCCTGAGAATGCTGTTTGCGCCTTCTCCAGGTCGCGGAACATCGGATAGCTGAAGACTTCCTCACAGCTTCCGGCCTGCCCACACGACTGCGAGCCGGGTTTTGGGCCCGGCGCCGCGAGGTTGACAAGCCTCCCCGGTTCAGCCGCTGGCACGGAGCGCAACAACAGCTGCTCGAAGAGCGAGAAGATCGCCGCATTCGCTCCGATGCCGAGCGCCAACGAAAGCACAGCGACAGCGGTGACGAATGGAGACTTGGCCAGCGTGCGGATTGCGAGCTTGACGTTGCGCACGGGAAGGATCCGAGGTGCGATATGAGGTGAGCCGCCGTGCCGCTGGGTGGGACACTGGATTCGCGAATACGGATTCCACGTCACCCAAGTTGCGCCCTGGCAGGATAGCCTAACCAATTTGGCACCGCGAGCCGCCGAAGCAGCGTCTGTCACAGTGGAGTACCCAGAGTTTGGGTGCATAAGCTGCCGTCTCAATTTGCGCCGGGCATTGACAGGAGGCCGCAGAGAGCGCTCGATGATGGATTCCAGAGCAGTACGCCTGGTCTCACCGCCAGACCCCCTGCTTATCCATGGCTTTCGAGAGCGCGTTCATAGTCCTCTTCTGTGTCGCTACGGCTGTCGCCATTGCCGTCCGGCGTTTTTCCGTGCCCTACACGGTCGCGCTCGTGGTGACTGGCCTTGGGTTGGGGGCATTGCGCCTGATCGAAGCACCACACCTCACGAAGGAACTGTTATTTGCTGTCTTCCTTCCCGGCCTTCTTTTCGAGGCCGCCTTCCATCTGGATTTCTCACGAGTTCGTGAGAACGCCAAAACGATTCTCGCCCTCGCGGTTCCAGGCGTTGCAGCGACGATCGGCCTAACGGCGCTCCTCACGACGTCGATCGTACAAGCTCTCGACGTCGATCCGACCTTCACCCTCAGTTATGGCCTGGTGTTTGGCGCGGTCATCGCCGCGACGGACCCGATCGCTGTTGTCGGGCTCTTTCGCTCGCTTAACGTGCCGGCACGCCTGTCGATGCTTATCGAGGGTGAGAGCCTGCTGAACGACGGCACGGCAATCGTATTCTTCTCGCTAATTCTCGCCTTCGTAACTGGAGACAATCCGACGACAGGTTCACTGTTGGCGGCGTTCTTTCGAACGACGGTGGGTGGTGCGCTGATCGGGATAGTAGTTGGCGCTGCCGCTTCCCAGGTGACCAAGCGCATCGATGAACCCACGATCGAGATCACGCTCACCGTGATCGCGGCATACGGTTCGTTTGTCGCTGCCGAGCAGTACCACGTGTCCGGCGTCATTGCGACTGTGGCGGCCGGAATGGTCTGCGGCAACTATGGTCGCAAGTACGGCATGTCGCCGACGACGCGCATGGCGGTCGAGTCCTTCTGGGAGTACGTCGCCTTTGGCCTTAACTCTGTCGTTTTCCTGCTCATCGGCTTGGACGTTGCTTTCGGATCACTAGCCGGATTTTGGAGCGAGATACTCGTTGCCTTCGCTGCCGTGATCGTGGCCCGAATCGGGGTCGTTTTCGGCGTCACGACGTTGCTGCGCAGAACCTCGGAGCGTGTGCCACTCACCTGGAGCAGCGTTCTCGCCTGGGGCGGTATCCGCGGCGCGTTATCCATGGTGCTCGCGCTTGGTCTCCCCAGAAATCTTCCGCATCGCGACCAACTGGTCACGATGACAGTCGGTGTCGTCCTCGCGTCAATCCTCTTGCAGGGGACGACAATGGCGGCGCTACTGCGTCGGCTCGGTCTGGTGAAGACTGACAGCATGGCGCGCGCGTATGAACACGTTCGAACCCAGTTACGGACGTCAGCCCTCGCGCTAAAAGAGATCGACCAGATGCTGGAACGTCACACGATTTCTGCGCGTGATGCCAGCCGCCTGCGTCAGCCATATCAGGAGCGGCTGGACCGCGCGAGACAGCAGATGGACACATTCCACACAGCCGAGAGCGATTTGGCGATGACGCGACGCGAGCTAGCCGTTAGGCACTTGCTGACACTCGAGCAGGACACGGTTACGCAGGCTCTGCGAGACGGTGTCATAGTGCGCGGCACGCATGATGAGCTGACGCGTGATGTCACGAGTCGTCTGGTACAGCTCGAATCTGGCAACTACGGCGACCCTTCGGATCTCCTTACGATGGGCGCTGCGCCTGAAGAGGTGACTGAGACTCCTGGTAGCGATTCGAGTCATGCTTCGTGATTCGTTAGGCTCCAGCCGCGCCGCGCCGCCGTGTCTTGACGTCATGCCGCGAGGAATTGTCGACGTATGAGTGGTTTGCTCGAGACGTTTCGAAAAAGGCTCAGCCTCAAGGCGGGCACGGATCAGGAGGGAACCGTGCGGCGCGTCTCGCAAGGCGCGTCGCTGACGACGGAAAACCTCTGGCTGCTCATGTGCTCCGCGATCCTGGCGAGCATTGGGCTCGACACCAGCTCGGCCGCCGTCGTCATCGGTGCAATGCTTATCTCACCGTTGATGGGTCCGATCCTCGGGGTCGGACTCGCGATGGGCGTCACGGATCGCCGGCTTCTGCAACGATCGCTGCGCGAGCTCGCGTTAGGCACTGGACTCAGCCTCGCGGCCAGCGCTCTGTACTTCCTTGTGTCACCGCTGGCGACCGCAACACCGGAACTCGTCGCTCGCACTCGGCCGACGCTGCTGGACGTCGGTGTCGCGTTCTTTGGCGGACTTGCCGGCATCGTCGCCGGGTCGCGTCGCGACGTCAGCCTCGCGCTGCCTGGCGTGGCAATCGCGACCGCTTTGATGCCACCACTCTGTACCGCGGGCTTTGGGCTCGCCACGGGCAATTGGTCGTTCTTGTTCGGCGCGTTCTATCTGTTCATGTTGAACGCGGTGTTCATCGCGCTGGCGACGTTTTTCGTCGTTAGGTTTTTGCGCTTTCGCCACCATGAGGAGGCGACGGAACAGGACCGCCGGCGAGAGCATCGGATGGTCGCTGCTGTAGCGATCATTGCTGCGCTGCCGAGCATGTACTTCTTGTACGATGCCGCCCGGAAGCTGCGCGAGAACGCGCGAATTGCGAGCTTCGTGCACCGCGAGATCGAACGGCCGGGTCGCTCCGCCCCGCAATGGGAGCACCAGCACAATGGTAGCGCCGATATCCTCAAGGTCTACATCGCGGGACAACCGGTCGAGGCCGCCCAGGTGGAATCCCTTCGCGTGAGGATGCGGCGATACGGGCTGGATCGGGTGAGCCTGGATCTCGTGCAGAGTGATGTCTCGGCCGAAGACCTAACGCGGCTACAGGGAGAGGTTCAGCGCGGGATCCTGCGCGCAATCGCGACGGCGACGGCGACGCGTGACTCCACGGCGCTATCGCAAGCGCAACGCGATACCGTGCGACTGTTCGCGATGGCGCGCGAGCTCGCCAGTGCATTTCCGGAAATTCACGACGTGGCGTACTCCCGCTGGCCCAACATGCTCGCGCCTGACAGCGTACCTTCTCGAGGCGCGTTTCTGATTACCTTTGCGATACGGTCGAGCCGTGCGACACGCGCGGATATCCTGGCGCGCGCCCAGGCGCTCGTACGCACCCGACTCGCGAGCGACAGCTTTGTCGTCGTTCCACGCTGAGCGACATTGCGAACTACGTGGCAGCCGCATAGAGACGTCACTCGCATTCGTTAGGTACGCTCGGTTTCGATCTCGCGGTCCGACCTTGCGCTAGCACAAGATGCAATTCTGACGTGGCCTGACGCGACGCTGACAGCACCTCTCCATTTTGCACGCATGCACGCAACGGAATCACGACACTTGTTATTTAGGGGCGCCATGAGATGGGCGACTCCTGTGTTCGCGCTGCTGTGCGCGATCGCCGCGCCGACGATCGCGCTGGCACAAGCCGCGGGGGAGTCGCCGGCGATGCATCACTGGACCGCCTGGTCAGCACTGGCCTTTTTCGCGCTCTCGTATCTCCTGGTCATCTACGAGGACAAAACGGGGCTGCGAAAATCCGTACCCATGATCGTCGCGGCCGGTGTGCTCTGGACACTGGCTGCACTTTCGCCCCTCGATGGCGACGTTGTCGCCGAGAGGCTGCGCCAGAGCGTCATCGATTATGCCGAGCTGTTTCTGTTCATCCTGGCCGCGGTGAGCTACGTCAACACTCTCGAAGAGCGCCAGGTTTTCGACGTGTTGCGCGCGTGGCTGATCAAGCGCGGCCTGACGTTTCGTGGCGTCTTCTGGGCGACGGGAGCTCTCGCGTTCTGCATCTCGCCTCTGGCCGATAACCTAACGACAACACTCGTGATGGGGGCGGTCGCCATATCAGTGGGAGCTAGAACACCGCGATTCGTCGTGCCTGCCTGCATCAACATCGTCGTCGCCGCAAATGCTGGTGGCGCCTTCAGCCCTTTCGGCGACATCACCACCCTCATGGTTTGGCAGCGCGGGCTCGTGGAATTCACCGAGTTTTTCAGACTGTTCGTTCCATCGCTCGCCAATTGGCTCGTACCTGCGATGCTGATGTCCTTTGCCGTCCCGCGCACGCTGCCGGACGCCGCTGCGGACTCGCCCAGACTATTGGCCGGAGCGAAGACTGTGATCGTCCTTTTCCTGGCGACGATCGCCGGCACCGTCATGCTGCATCAGTTCCTGCACCTTCCGCCGATGCTTGGCATGATGACCGGTTTTGGCGCGCTGCACCTATACGGGTACGTCTTGCGGCACAACACGACGTCGAAGCTCGCGACAGAAGAAATGAGCCAGGTATTGAACGATGCGACTGACGAGCAGCTGCGCCACGACAGCTTCGATTTGTTCGAGCTGTTGAACAGGTTTTCCTGGGATACCCTGATGTTTTTCTATGGCGTGATGCTGTGCGTGGGGGCGCTGGACGCATTCGGCTTCCTCGATGCAGCGGTGCACGCAACCTATGGATCCTGGGGACCTACACGGGCGAACATCGCGCTAGGCACGGCCTCGGCTGTCTTCGACAACATTCCCCTCATGGCGGGCGTGCTGACTGCCGCACCGGAAATGAATAAGGCGCAGTGGCTGCTGGCGACGCTGACAACCGGCGTCGGGGGATCGTTGCTATCCGTCGGCAGCGCAGCGGGCGTCGCGCTCATGGGACAGGCGCGCGGCATCTACACTTTCAGTGCACACCTGCGCTGGGTTTGGGCTGTCGCGTTAGGCTTTGCGGCGAGTATTGCGCTTCACCTTGTGCTCAACGGCAGCTGATGGACTGGCTCGTTACGTTCGCTGTTGTACTAACTGGCCGCGAGCGGTGTATACCACCGCGCGCGCCCCATCAATAACCCAGAACAACTCATGACTCGCCGACAGAGCAGTACCGGTGAAAAGAGGAAGCGGCAACGGAGTCAACGTCGGTACGCGTTTCCGACGGCGATTTCTAAAGCGCACAAGCGAGCGACCGGGCGATCAACGACGCGCGAGACTCCGCTGCACATCCGCGGTCATCACGTGACACTCGACGACCCAACGCGCGAGTATTTCCGGAGTCGCGTCGGCTTTAAGCTGGGTAAGTACGCCTTGGCGCTGACGCGCATCAGTGTCAGGATCGAAGACGTCGCTGGGCCGAAAGGCGCGCCGGCTCATACCTGTCGTATCAAAGTCGTGCTGCCGCACTATCCGCAGGTTGTGGTGTCGGCTGCGGACGCGATACCGCGCGTGGCATTCGACCAAGCAGCCGATGCCACAGAGCGCGCGGTTCGAAGGCTCCTCGGGAGGGGGCGGCGCTCGGAGCGCAGGCGGGCGCGATGAAGCGGGCCTCAGCTCATCCATGCATAGACCGCTCGAGTACAGCGTACCGGACTCTCGGTTTTTCGCGAGATCGCAGTGCGAGTTAGCAGTTCCGTCGCGATCTGAGGCTTGTCTGACCGGCTGCTGAGGAGCCCGAGTCACATTGCGGTAGTCGCAGGCTCGGAAACACGGGCTTACACAACCCTCCAGTCGTATCAGGAACACTGACATGAACCGCGCACATATCAGCTCTGAAGCAACGCACCACGCGCCTGAAAAAGGGGGCGTTCCCGCGCGTGATTGCACTCGGCTCGAATTGTGCGACCAACTCCGGGGACCTTCGCTCGCGGTTCTTGCAAAGGCGTGCAGCATTCGCCTTGATGATGCAGACGTCGAGCGGCGAAGAATTGTCTTGCTTGCCGGTGCGCTTGGCGTGGCTCGCGAAGCCAGCGACGCGATGCATACCTGGCTGGTGCAGCTGCTTTCGGAGTATCGCGGCTCGCGGACGGCATGGGATCTCGAAGTAACCAGCCAACGGCTCGAGCTGGCACTCGCCCGCTTCGACGAAACGGTGCGCGAGACGGCGGCCAAGCTACGAGCGCGAATCCCCGCCATCGTGGACCGAGAGGAGTGACGGCTGGCTGGATCCGAGGACACGCGTCGACATGTATCGTGCTCGTCGGCGTGGTATTGCCGATCCGTGACGTCCGTGCGCAAGAGCTTCGCAGATGGCGCGGATCGCTGGAAGCGAGCGGGCACGCGCTTTTTGGCGCCGCCAGCAGCCGCCTCATCTCTTTCACCGCTGGCGGCGGCCGCGCTGACAGCCTCGTCGAGGTTCAGAGCAGCATCACGCTCGCGTATGCCGACGCGACGAGCGACGATGGTGACAGATCAGTCACAGCGCGATCGTATCGCGTCTCGTTAGGTATCGACCAGCGGCCCTTCGCGCGTATCTCGAGTTTCGTATTCGGCAGCACGGAGGCAAGCTTGCAGCAGCGCGTGGCGAATCGACTCAGTGGTGGCGCTGGCGCGAAGCTTACGCTGCAGCGAAAGGGCAGTGACGACGTGAGTGCGAGTCTGGCGATTCTCGCGGAGCGTACTCGCGTCCTTCATCCGCTGGTCCAAACGAGCGCTACAGCGGTGCGCACGCGATGGTCGCTACGTGTGCGCTTCCGGCGCCAGCTCAGCGATGTTGTGCACCTGTCGCACGTGTTGTTCTATCAACCGGCCGTCGACCGGCTGGCGCGATATACTACCGAGAGCAATACATCACTGGACGTTTCACTCAGCAAGAACGTGGCGCTGATGTCGGCATTCCGGAGCCGCTACGACAGCGAAGCGCGTCAGCGCGGCGCTCGCAGCAATCACGACGGCCAGCTGTTATTCGGCGTGCGCGCCACTTTGTAGCGATTCGGACCGCTCGTAATGCGGCCACCATCGAGTCGTCGCTGCCGTGGTCGCTCGTTAGGTGACCGTCTGCTGTAGGTGTTTTTGCTCCTCTGCGCCGTTACCGGCGGCGTGGCCGGCTACGGACTCACCCAGGACGTGAATCGTTCGCGTCGGGAAGGCGATCGCTGTCCCAGCCAGCTCAATGACCTCCATGAACTGCAGCAGAATTTCCTGGCGGATCAGCTGGAACTCGCCCCAGTCTCTCGTTTGAAACCACGCCATGATCTCGATATCGAGCGAGGACGCCGCGAATTCGCGAAAGCGTACGACGACGGCATCCGGCCAGATCTTCGGATGCGCGCGCAGCACGCGCTCTAAGCCGGCCAGGACGTCGCGCATCTGCGCCGCAGTCGTCTCGTAAACCAGGCCGATCACCGTCGCCAAACGCATGCGATCGCGCGCCGTGAATGACTCGAGCCGCATATCGGCGAGCTTCCCGTTAGGTATCGTGATGAGCGTTCGATCGAGTGTACGAAAGCGACTCGATCGCAGGCCGACTGCCTCGACAGTCCCGACAAAATCCTCGATCTTGACGAAGTCTCCCTCGCGGAAGGGTTGATCCGCGCCGATGGAGAAAGCGCCAAAAAGATTCTCCACGGTCTTTTGAGCAGCGAGCGCGAGAGCGAGCCCGCCGATTCCGAGCCCCGCGACGAGGCTCGCGACTGGGAAACCGAGCAGGGACAGCACCGCGACGGCAGTGAGCATTACGAGCAGCACTTTTCCAAAGCGAGAGCCTAACGGCAAGAGCGCCCTCGACGTGGGTGAGCTTTTAGCCCAGCGTGAGCCGGCGATTACCAGACGGACGACGTCAATGAGTCGCCACAGCGACCAGAAAAAGACCAGGAACAGTCCGACGCGGAGAACGAGGTAGGCTGCGTGCTCGGCCGGTGCGTACAGGTCGAGGAAAGGAATGAGCGCCGATACAGTCGCCAATGTCATCGCTGACGTCAGCGGAGCGGCGAGCCGCGTTAGGATCGCATCGTCCCACTGCGTGCCGGTCCGGCGGACGAGGCGCCACAACAGGGCGCGCAGGAGGCGACTCGCAATTGCGCCGAAGACGCCAGCCAATACGAGCAGGAGTGGCAGCGCGAGCCACTGCCAACGAAGCAGCTCGAATGGCCCGGGCCGCTGCAGCGCGTCGGGGATATGCTCCATGAGCCAGCGGTTTTCAAGCGTCGCGTAGAGAACCGGTGTCTGCTCGACTGTGCCGCGGCTGAAGCGCCAGGGCGGCGCGCCCTCGATCGACGAGCGCGTTAGGCGGATGGGAACAGCTGGACCTCGGCCGGCGCGAATGACCCCGATTTCTTCCAGGCGAGACGGCAACCCATCGCTGGTGTCCCCCATAGCGAGCGGAGAGACTGTCTCCACATCGATCCACAGGTACCGGTCCAAAACAGCTTTGAGTTGCCGTGCGAGTGTCGCTGCACGCGGCCCCGCAGAATCGTGAACATCGAGGTACGTCGCTGCCTCTGCGTAGTGCCCGCTGCGCGTCCGCGTCAGAAATTCCTCGAGCGCCATCCGCGGAGAGTCCGGCGCGGGCTCCGTGCGGACCGCGCGCTGGGCACTGTCTCCTTCCGCGCTGTCGGCCTGCGCCAGCGCAGCTCCCGCGCCGCCGAAAACGCAGAGTAGGAGTGGTCCAAGCACTACGCGAATGCGACCCATTTATTCCCTCAACGCGCGTTGACCCTCGTTAGGTATTCCTGAAACGACACAGATCGGTTACAGCCCAATTGCCACGATGGCGCGCAGCACGTCGCTGGCGCGATCGAAGAACTGCTGAATGACATCGGTTTGATCGAGCAGAACCTGGTCGGCGCGAATGGCTTTGGCAGCCTGGCCAAGCTCAGTGACTGCACCAGCCAGGTCCGGGTAGCGCGCTCGCTGGATATCCATCAATGCGGCGCTCGCACTGAGCGCCGCTGCCCGCACCATGTCGGCGTGGTCCGTCCCCAGCGGCGCCTCCTGAATCGTGTTCGCCGCTTCCAGCAAATCCGCCGCCGCACTCGCATAACGACGAGGAGCGTACCCGCGCTCGCGATCAGGTATGATGTACAGCGCCGCGGCCAGTCGACGTAGCCCTTCGGCAGTGTACGCGTGATCGAGAGTCGCATCGCGTGTAGCGCGCTGCTCGGCAACGAACAACGCGAAGGCGCTGACCGCGTCGACCGCAGCGATCGAGTCCGTCACGTACGGCTCTTCAGCAGTTCGCGGCTGCGAGTCGTCCGTGCGCCAATTTACGATTACCGCGAAGAAGAAGAGCGCGGCGACGATTACCACGGTAAGCACGAGCACTACATAGGCTCGCCAGGGGCGACGTCTCCGCGTATCGGTGATCTTCAAGTGCATGGGAGACTCCTGATCGAAGATGGTCTACGTCGCCATCAGCTCGTTGAAAAGCTGTCGGCCCACCACCGCACATCGTGTCAAAGCCCCTCCTCGATCATGCCGCGCAGAACGACATTCGCACGATCGAAGCAGCGCTGGACTTCGACGGTTTGAGTTGTCAGTGGGCGGTCGTCGCGCAGAGTTCTGGTTGCTTCTTGGAGATCGCTGATGTCGTTGGCGAGCTCGGGATAGCGGTCCCGCTGTAACTCGGCGAGTACGCCAGTCGCACTTCGCAGCGCATTGCGCAGTGTTTCGCCGTGCATCGCCTCCCGCTCCGGACGATCGATTATGTAGGCAGCCTCCGTCAGTTCCGCGGCGGCGCTTGCATAACGAGCGGGTGGCAGACCGGCTTCCATGTTCGCCAGGGTGTTCAGAACAGCGGCGAGCCGGCTAATTCCCTCAGCCACATACGCACTGGGCACCGGCGAGTCATCAAGGCGCTGCTCAGTCGCGAACGCGGAGAACGCGTTCACGGTGGCTGCAACAGAGATCGAGCCTTTCGACTCCAGCGCCCTGGACTCACCTTCGCCGGCGAGTGGTTGGTCGGCCGGAGCAGCGAACAGCAAAAAGAGAGCGCCAATCGCGGTAGCGAGCAGCATGTACGGGGCGGCTGATGGCCGCCGCCGTGCGCTGTTTATGAGTTTTATCGGCATGAGTCACCTCACAGCGAGATGCCGCGGCCGGGCGACTTATCATGCTCGAGCTCCCAGCGATGACCGTCCCGCAACGGCAAACTCGCGGCGGGACCTCAGCCGAACGTCAGACCAAACTCAGATCGCGCGTCGAAGTGACTTATCAGCGCGCTTAAAAGCAGCCGAGCACGCGGGGTCCGGGGGTACGAGTTGACTCCCGATGTTTGCGGTGAGGTCGGCTCTGGTATCTACAGCTCGCGCACCGCGTCCATTGGATCGATACGCACAGCGCGTCGCACCGGGAGATAGGTGGCGACGAGTGCAGCGCCGGTCAGCAGCGCAATCGCAGCCACCAGCGTCGCCGCATCTGTCGTGGTGACACCATACAACAGAGTCGCCAGGAATCGCGTGAGCACGAGCGCGCCAGCGACTCCAAGCACGATGCCATAGGCGGCGAGCCGCGCGCCGTACGTCAGAACAAGACGCGTGACGCGCTCGGGCGTAGCGCCGAGCGCCATGCGGATCCCGATTTCGTGCTGGCGCTGCCGCACCGTGTACGAGAGCACGCCGTGGATGCCGATGACAGCAAGCACCACCGCCAGAAGCGCGAAGAGACTCAGAAGCAGCATGACGAAACGGCGCTGCTGAATCGAGTCCGCCAGCGTTTGCTCCAACGGCTCGACGCCGAAGACCGCGAGACCAGCGTCGACCTCGCGCACGACCGAGCGCAGGGAATTCGCCGCTGCTGAACGATCGGCGGAGTTGCTCATGCGCACGAGGATCGTTTCGGAGCCGCTTGCCGACGGCGCTTGCTGCAGCGGTACGTAGACGGCGGGCGGAGTCGCCGACGTTAGGCCGTGCATCTTCTCATCGGCGACGACGCCCAGAATCGTGCGCCGCGACCCCCAGAAGTTGATCTGCTGTCCGATCGGCTCGCCCTTGTCAAAGAAGGCCTTGGCCGCCGTTTCGTTGATGACTGCGACAGGCGCCGCCTGCGGTTCGACTTCGCCGAACACCGTCCCGCGACGCAGCGCCAGCCTAACGGTATTGAAGTAGCTGCTCGTGACGCGGCGAACCGTGATCTCCGGGTAGTTGCGAGACTCGGACTCGCGCCCGACGATCGAGAACGAATTGGTGGATCCGGCGTCCAGTGGGTGATTGCCTGCGATGGCCACAGCCTCGACTCCGGGGAGAGCCTCTGCACGACGCCGCAGCTCGGCGTTGAAGCGATGCATCTCCACGAAGTTGGGCCACACCTGGAAGTTCACGGGATAACGACTCCGTGGCAGCTGGAACTCGGCCTTCACGACGTTCGTGGCGTCGAACCCCGTATCGATGCGCTGCACCGTCCAGAAACTCTTGAGCAGCAGACCTGCGCCAACCACGAGCACGAGAGCCAGCGCTACTTCGGCTACGACGAGAGCGGAGCGAACGAAAAGGCCGCTGCGCCCCGCTGTGGCGCCACGCGACTCTTCGGTCTTGAGGGCTCCCTGAATGTCCAGATGCCGTGCCTGGATGACGGGCAGCATGCCGAAGGCGAGGCCGATAGTGACTGAGAGCGCGATGGCACCGCCTAACAAACGCATGTTGAGCGCCGCCTCGCTCAGTCGCGGGACTTCGGCCGGCGCCAGCGAGACGAGAACGCGCAGCCCTACGACGGCGAGCATTATGCCTAGTACCGCAGCGCCCAGCGTGAGCGCCACGTTCTCCACGGCAAACTGACGCGCCAGCCGTTGTCGATGCGCGCCCAGCGCAGTGCGGAGCGCCACTTCGCGCAGGCGCGCCGTTCCGCGCGCGAGGAGAAGGTTCGCGACATTCACGCACGCGATGAGCAGAACGAGAGCGACAGCGCCTAACAAGAGCCACAGTCCTGGCCGTACGCGCTTGAACAACACGTCGTCGATGGACTCGATGAAGACCCCGCGGTCGGCGTTGGATTGGTACTGGCGTTCCAGATCGGCGGCGATCGCCGCCATGTCCTGTTGCGCGAGATCCAGCGTGCTGCCGGGCTTCAAGCGACCGATCACGAGCAGCGGATGCGTGTCCCTCGGGAGGGTCTGTGCGTTCTGCTGCAATGGCGTCCACAGGTCGACACGACTCGATCGGTCGCGATCCGCGAAGCCGCGACCGTACGCCGCGAGAGTGAGAACCTGCATCACGCCGTAGTCAGCTTCGTTAGGTAGCACGCCGATGATCGTGTGCGGCTCATCGTCCAGGCGCATGGATTGGCCCAGCACATTGGGCGATCGGCGAAAGTCGCGTTCCCAGAGTCGTTCGCTTATGAGCACCACTTTTGGACCGCCGACGCGATCCTCCTCCGCCGTAAACAAGCGCCCCAGAATCGGCTGGATGCCGAGTGTTGCGCCGAATTCGTGTGTTGCACCGAGTGCAGCGAGACGCACAGGATCGCCGCTGTTAGGCGTCAGGTTCAGCTCGCCGCCGATGAAGCCCGCGAGCTGAACGAAGTGACGGCCGCGCTCTTTGAAGTCGAGATAGTCCGGATACGATGCCGGTTCGCGCGTCGTGCTGCTCGCGCGATCCGTCTCCCAGACCATGGTTAGGCGCTCAGGCTCCACGAACGGCACGGCGCGCAGCAAGACGGCGTCGAGCACGCTGAAGATTGCAGTCGTCGCGCCGATTCCGAGTGCGAGCGTGAGCAGCGCCGCGGTGGTGAAACCCGGGCTGCGCATGAGCACGCGAATGCTGTAGCGAAGGTCCTGCCAAATGTCTGACATGATGGATCCCCTGCCCGCTGTCGGTGGCGGCGTCGGCGATGGCCGCGGCGCCAAGCGAGCCTGTCGTAGTTCGCGATTCATGACGCCACCCGCTCGCAGCTCTTCTATTGCTCGTGCGCGCGCCGCGGCCGGCGATGACCCGCTCGCGACGGCATCCTCGTAGCGCTGCGCAATATGCTGCGCCAGCTCTTCGACGATGTCCTCGTCGCTGGCGGCGTCTCGCGTGATGCCGCCGAGCTCACTGCGCACGACTGAGCGCCAATCGATGGGTGTCATGCCGGCCGGATGCCTGCCACGCGCGTGAGACCCTGCACGAAGGAATGCCAGGTATGCCGTTGCGCGGCGAGGGAGCGCTTGCCGGCGCTCGTTAGGCGATAGTAGCGCCGGCGCCGCTGGCCGGGCTTCTCGACCCAGCGCCCTTCGATGATGCGGCGCCCCTCGAGACGATACAGAATGGGATACAGCGAGGCGGCGTGAATCGTGATGGCGCCGCGGGAACGCCGCTCGATCTGCTTCGCCATCTCGTATCCATGGCGTTCGCGTTCTTCCAGCAGAGCGAGGATGAGCAACTCGACACTCCCTTTCTTCACTTCGCGGCTGAGCGTATGTGTCACCATATGTGGTGACACCATATATGGCGATTAGAGTCCTCGCAACAGTGAAAGGTTTGAACGACGTGCGTCGCTTAGCGCGGCACCGGGATCTGGCGCTTGAACAGCTGCGCGGCCCGCGTCAATGCGTCGCCATCTCCGACGAGCACGACACGATCGCCTTCCTGCAACACGAAGGAATCGTCCGGCGCGTAATGCGCCTGTCCCTCGCGCAACACCGCGACGAGATGCGCCCCGCTCCGTTCACGCATCTGCAGCTCGCCGACGTGCAGACCAGTTACCGGGGAGCCAGGCCGCACGGCAATGTCGTCAAACTCCAAGTGAGCCGTCAGTCGCGAAAGCGCCGCTTGCGTGCGTGACGGCGACGTGCCGGCTTCTCTCAGGAAACTGTACATGTCGCGTCGCAATTCTCCCGCGCGGCGGCGGATCTCCAGGGTGCTCACACCGTAGAGCTCGAGAACTCGCGTAAACAACTCGATGGACGTTTCGAACTCCTCCGGCACGACGCTGTTTGCGCCGAGCTGCTGCAGCTCCTCGACTTCTTTCACATAGCGCGTGCGTGCGACGATCTGCGCCGTCGCGTTGAGCCGCCGCGCGTTCGCCACGCCGCGCCGGGTCTCACCTAACGAACCGATCGCGAAGACGATCGCCCGGGCTCGATCGGCGCCAACGCGATGCAGGACTTCCGCGCGCGTGCCGTCCCCGAATACGACGTCCTCACGCTCCATCCGCGCCCGTCGCACAACCTGCGCATTCTCTTCCAGCACCACATAACGGATGTCCGCGCCTTTGAGGGCGCGCGCGAGGTTCCGACCGTTCAATCCGTAGCCGACGATGATGACATGCTCCCTGAGCGCCGTCACCGCGCGCGCTTCGCGCGTCGACCACTCCATGGTCGGCGCGGCGCGGCGCGACAGGAACCACTCGGATGCCGCGTCCGCCGCGCGCACCAGGAATGGCGCGGCGACCATTGTGAGCACGGAACTGCCGAGGAAGAGTTGATAGCGATCGGCGTCGAGCAGCCCGAGGGCCAGCGCGCTGCCGGCAAGCACGAACGAGAACTCGCCGACCTGCGCCAAGGCCAAGCCGCTCATGAAGCCAATGCGGGTCGATCGCCTAACGACGCGAACGGCTGCGTAGCCGGCCACGAATTTGAGAACGAGAAGCCCGAGCGTAACGCCGGCGACGAGCAAAGGATGCCGAGCGACGTAACGCACGTCGAGCAGCATCCCCACCGAGGTGAAGAAGATCCCGGTAAATGCGTCGCGGAACGGCAGCATGTCCGACAGCGCCTGCAGACCATACTCCGACTCGGCGATGATCAGTCCCGCGAGGAAGGCGCCGAGCGCGAGTGAAAGTCCGAAGGCGGAAGTCACGAACGCGGCGCCGAGCCCGATGCCGACAACGCTCAGCGTGAATAGCTCTTGCACGCGCACCGATGCCACGCGCGCCAAGGCCCATGGCACGACCCAGCGCCCGGCACCCGTGAGCACTGTGACAACAACGACGCTCGTGGCAACACGCGTTATGGTTGCGCCGGGCCCGCCAGATTCGCCCGCGAGGAGCGGGAGCAAGAGCATGAGCGGCACGACGCAGAGATCCTGAAACAGGAGAATCGCGACGACGACCCTACCGTGCGCTGCATCGAGCTCGCCGCGTTCCTGATAGAGCTTGAGTACAACGGCTGTGGACGAGAGAGCGACAAGCGCGCCCCACACAACCGCGCGGCGCGGGCCCTCGCCGACGAGCATCGCGACGACTCCGGTCCCAAACACAGTCAGCGCCATCTGCAGCGCGCCAGCCATGAGAACGAGGCGTCCCATGCGAATCACACGGGAAAGCGAGAGCTCGAGTCCGATCGAGAAGAGCAGCAGCACGACGCCGATTTCCGCGAGCACAGATACGTCGCTCACATCGCGGACCAGGCCTAACGCGGACGGGCCGAGCGCAACGCCGGAAACGAGGAATCCGATAATCGTCGGCAGGCGCAGGCGGTGCATGAGCATCACCACCGGAATCGCGACGGCGACCAAAACGACCAAGTCTCGGAGTAGCGGAATTCCGTGCACTAGTTGCTAGGGGATAGAGGTTAGGGGGAATAGGGGATAGGCCACCCATCATCCTCCCCCAACTGCTCGCGCAATCTCGGCGCGCGGTCGCTTCCTGCGCCAGCAACGATCTTCTCCGACCTCCGACCTCTGACCTCTCGGTGTGACTCTGGCTTCCCGTCACACAGCGGGATATGGTGAAGCCGCGTTCACAATGGTACGCACCGCCGGTCAGGAGCCGTCGCATGAACCGAGTCCTGCGAGGATTGGCGCCGCTCATCCTCGTCGCTGGAACTGCCCCTCTCGCCCGAGCCCAAAGCGGCACCTGGGCGCTGACAAACGCCAAAATCGAAACTGTCACGCGCGGGACGATCGACAAGGGAACGATCGTTATCCGTAACGGCCTCATCGAAGCCGTCGGAGCGACAGTTGCGGTGCCGCCCGATGCGCGCGTGCTCGACCTCGCTGGTCGAGTAGTGTCGCCAGGCTTTTTCGATCTGACGTCGTCCCTTGGCTTGCCGGCCGCACCGGCGCCCGCCGGTGGCGGCGGGGGCGGGGGCGGGGGCGGGCAGCAACAAGCCGCGGCGTCGGGCCCAATCGGGATGGAGCCGGGACGCGAAGTCGCGAGCGAGCTGCGAATCAGCGAGAACGATGTGCGTACTGCGCGCGGGGCAGGCATAACGAGCGTGCTGGTGGCCCCCAATCGCGGTCCCTTCCGAGGACTGTCGGCGCTCGTGCCGATGCGCGACGACACCGCATCGCATTGGATCGTTAGGTCGCCGGTCGCGCTGCACATGGGATTCCAAACGGTACCCGGTCGCTATCCAGGTTCCTTGTTAGGCGTCATCGCGTACGAGCGGCAGGAGTTATACGATGCGCAGCGTTACGGCATCATCGCCGATCGCTACCGCGCAAATCCGCGCGGCGCCGAGCGTCCGGCGTACGACATGCACCTGAGCGCGCTCGTCCCAGTCGTGCGTGGCGAAGTGCCCGTCTTTTTCGCAGCAGACAATGAGAACGAGATCCGGCGTGCGATGAACATCGGGCACGAGTTCAAGCTCAAAGTCAGCGTTGTTGGCGCCACGGAGGGCTTTCGTGCCGTCGACGCGCTCAAGGGGAGCCGCGTCGCCGTCGTGTCCGTCGATTTTCCGGAGCCGAGCGCGACGACTGGTTGGCAGTACCGCGGCAGCCAGCGAGTAGAAGCCAACGACAGCGCCACACGTGCCAATGCAGTGAAGAGAGTGCTCGAGGGAAACGCCGCTTCTTTGAACGCAGCTGGCGTGCGCTTCGCGCTCACGTCAGGCACGCTTCGTCCCGATGCCTTCGTTACCAACGTGCGTAAGACCATTGCCGGTGGACTGCCACGCAATGTCGCGCTCGAGGCCCTAACGATTCGCGCCGCCGAAGCAGCAGGCGTCGATGCGCAGCTCGGGAGCATCGAACCCGGCAAGATTGCGAACCTCGTTGTGACGCAGGGCGATGTGCTCACGGATAGCGCGCGAGTGCGCGCCGTGTTCGTGGACGGCATTCACTACGACGTTGTGCCGACTCCGACACGCCCGGCCGCTGCGACTGGAGGCGGCGGTGCGCCCGCGCAGGCCGGCGGCACGTGGACAGTCACGACGCAGTCACCGCAAGGCACTGTGCAGAGCACGATGACGATCACGCAGAGCGGCGACTCGTTCGAAGGAACATCGGTCAGCGAATTTGGCAACGCGCAAATAACCGATGGCGCCGTCAACGGACGAAACATTTCGTGGTCGATATCGATCACGCCGCCGGGTGCACCAGCCATTACGGTCAAGTACGAGGGCCAGCTCGACGGCGATCGCCTGACAGGCAGAGCCATCGCCGGCGAGTTCGGGACGTTCCCGTTCACCGCTCAGCGTCGCCCCTAACGACTCACATCGTCACGCCAGGATTCCGCTCATGCGTGCATTTCTTCAGACGACGCTTGCCGCCTTCGCCAGCATCTCGCTCGCGGCCCAAGCGCCAACACCACCTGCGCAGCCGGCGACCAATGGGCCGTTAGGCGTTCCCATCCCGGCCGCGGGGACGCTCGTCGCGATCACGAACGCGACGATCCTCACGGCCAGTCATGGTACGATCCAACGCGGCACGATTCTCATTCGCGATGGTAAGATCGCCGCGGTGGGGACCGATGTGCAGATCCCGCCGGGCGCGAAGATCATCGACGGCAATGGGAAGTATGTCACACCGGGCATCATCGACGCGCACTCGCACTCGGCCGCCGAGGCCATCAATGAAGGGACACAATCGATCACGGCCCAGGTGCGCATCGAGGACGTCCTGCGACAGGATGGGACCAGTCTCTATCGTCAGCTCGCCGGCGGCACGACGACGCTCAACATCCTGCACGGCTCAGCCAACACGATCGGCGGGCAGAACGCGGTAGTGAAACTGCGTTACGGACTGCCGGTAGACTCGATGCTGTTCGAGGGAGCGCCGCCAGGAATCAAATTCGCGCTTGGAGAAAACGTTAGGCAGACCTCCCGACCTTCGCCGACGCGCTATCCGCGGACTCGTATGGGTGTGGAAGACGTGCTGCGCGATGCCTTCACTCGCGCGCGCGAGTACCAAGCCGAATGGAAGAAGTACGACGCCGCCAAGACCGCGTTTGACAAGGCGAGGCAGCGCGGCGCGCTCGCGCCAGTGCCACCTAATCGTGATTTGCAGCTCGACGCGCTCGTCGAAGTGCTCGAAGGAAAACGTCTGGTGCACTGCCACTCGTACAGAGCCGACGAGATCCTCATGATGCTGCGAGTTGCCAAGGATTTTGGCTTCCGCGTCGCGACGTTCCAGCACGTACTCGAAGGGTACAAGGTCGCTGACGAGCTCGCGGCGGCCGGTTCAGGCGGAAGCACATTCGCCGACAACTGGGCGTACAAGCTCGAAGCCTGGGACGCAATTCCGCACAACGCGGCGCTGATGGCCGAGCGCGGCGTCGTCGTGTCGATCAACTCGGACTCCGACGAGCGCGCGCGCCGTCTGTATCAGGAAGCGGCCAAGGCGATCAAGTACGGCGGCGTATCCGAGGAGACGGCGCTGCGCATGATCACTCTCAACGCCGCGCTGCAGTTAGGCATCGACAAGCGAGTCGGCTCCATCGATGTGGGGAAGGACGCCGACCTTGCCATTTTCAATGGACATCCATTCGCGCCGGCATCACGTGTGGACATGACATTGATCGACGGCCGAGTCTTCTTCGATCGCACGACAGCGCCGACGCTCGAGTGGTTGATCCAGCGCATGAAAGGCCGCCCGCGCGTGACCTCGGAGGATGCCCGATGACCCCGCGCATGTGGAAAGCGCCTGTTATCGCCGCGCTCGCGGTGCTCGCGGCCGATTCGGAAATGGATGCCCAGACGCGCGCCGTCGTGATCCGAAACGCGACGCTCGTTCCGGTGACGGCACCGCGCATCGAGCGCGGCACCATCATTCTTCGCGGCGGCCGCATCGAGGCGTTAGGCACGAACGTCGCCGTGCCGAGTGACGCGACCATCGTCGACGGGACTGGTCTCTTCGTCTATCCCGGACTCATCGATGCGGGGACGAATCTTGGCCTCACGGAGATCGGTTCTGTCCCGGGCGGCGAAGACACCCGCGAGATCGGTGACTTCAATCCGCAGAACGTCATTCTCACTGCGGTCAATCCGCATTCGGAGTTGATTCCCGTTACGCGCGTCGACGGCGTGACGACTGCGGTGACGAGCGCCGAAGGTGGACTGATCAGCGGCGCGGCGGCTCTTATCGACCTTGCGGGTTGGACGCCGACGGAAATGGCTGTGGTTCCGCGCGTGGCGATGGTCGTGAATTTCCCGAGCGCGGGCCCGCAAGGCTTCGGGGGATTCGGCGGCGGTGGTGGACAGCAGCGTTCAGCCGCGGAGCGGCGCGAGGCGATGAATCGCCAAGTTAGGCAGCTCTATCAATTTTTCGAGGATGCGAAGGCGTACGCCGAGGTTCACTCCCGCGCGAGCGGACTCAAATCGGATCACAAATTCGAAGCGTTGACTCCATTCGTGCGCGGTGAGCTGCCCGTCATCATCGAGGCAGCGTCGGCTGATCAGATCCGCGGCGCGATCGCCTTCGCCGACAGTCTCAAGCTCAAGATCATCATCCGTGGCGCTCGCGACGGATGGCAGGTCGCTGACACACTCGCGGCACGCAAAATTCCGGTGATCGTCGGGCCGCTGACGCAGGCCCCGGCGAACGATGAGCCGTACGATCTGGTGTACGCAAATCCGGGAGTATTAGCGGGAGCTGGCGTGCAGATCGCGTTTCAAAGCTCGGATGCGTCGTACTCGCGCACGCTGCCGTATCACGCCGCGCTCGCAACGGCGTACGGACTCAACCCGGAGGAAGCGCTGAAGGCTGTGACGATCAATCCGGCGCGCATATTCGGCGTCGGCGACAGGTACGGCTCGCTCGAAGTCGGAAAGGTTGCGAACGTCTTCGTTACCACCGGCGATCCACTGGACGTGCGGACGCACGTTAGGCATGTCTTCATCCGCGGCGACAGTATCGCGTTCAACGACCGGCACACGATGTTGTACGAGAAGTTCCGCGCAC
>DATBKN010000441.1:0-9765 GCA_036555845.1 Gemmatimonadaceae bacterium
ATGCCGCGCATCCTTGGCTTCGCTCCGCTCGAGGGGATGCTCGCCGCTGATTACGACAAGTCGACCATAGACAAAGCGAGGATCGTCGCCGCGCTGCACGAATCGTTTGCATTCATGCGTGCCGGTGTGGAGCGGCTCACCGACGCGGACGCCGAGAAAACACTCGCCTGGTTCGACGGAAAGAATACGTATCGCGGCGTGCTCTATTTCATGGCGCGACACACTGGCGAGCATACGGGCCAGCTGATTGCGTACGCGCGCATGATCGGCGTCGTACCGCCATGGAGCGAACGCTGATACGATAAGAGCAGGCACTGCAAAGGCCGCGGAGCGAACTGCGAGGACACAGAGAAACGCTCTTAAACAAAAAGGAACGCCATTGCTGCGTTCTCGTTTTGATCTCTGCGCACTCCATGTAAAGCTTTTGCTTTTCCAAATGGCGCTACAAGCGACCCATTTGGATGAAGTAGAACGTGTAGAACGCCGTCCAGGCGATCACGAAGAGTGTGAGCCACAGACCCGGGTGATTATCCACATGCCGGCGGAACAGCACCCGCACGCCCGCGACGAACAAGAACACGGGCGCGATACGCACGATCCTGGCAAATACGGTCCAGAGCAGCACATAGCCTAACGACATACCAAGGGTAAAGGCGAGCGCTGCGTAGACTTTGAGCGGCACGCCGCCTAACACGAGGAACGGCGTCGTCGGCAGACCATCCGCGGTGAGTTTGACCGTGGTTTGCTGCAGCAGCGCCATGCTGATTCCTGGGATACTCTGCAGAAAGGCGACGTATCCTCCGCCGAGCATCGTGACGAGCACCCAAATGACGACGACAGCGACGAGCGAGCCGATGAGCGACCACCCCCAGGCAATGATGCCGGCGCGGATGGAGAACAGCGTCGCAAAAGTGATGTAGAAATCCGGTACTATGAAAAACGCCACCCCTTCGGCGAGCCCCCAGACGAAGCCCGCGTAACGGGCGACGCGGTCATCCCGCGCCAGGCGCGCGAGCCGAGCTTGATGCACGTCGGAATCCGAAGTACAGAAGAACCAGCGCGATGCCCTGCATCACGTGATACAGCGCGTTGTGATCGAAGTAGACCGGATGCAGCGCAACCTGTAGCTGCTGCAGCAACGCGGCAACGATAGAGAGCGCGAACGCCGCGGCGAGCAGCCACCACGCTCGAGCGCTCTGGCGCACGGCTTCGCGCACGGCAGCAATCAAGAAGAGGATCAGCGTCGGTGCATAGAACCGCACGATCGTTCCGTACGACTCGTCCACGAAGAGCACGGCGTACACGAAACTCACGCAATAGACGGCCACGAGCAGACGCCTGACGCTTGCGCTCAACGCTGGCACGAGCACGCGTAGTCCCAGCGCGAGCAGCGTGCAGGACACGAGCATGATCGAGAGCGACACCGGAACCCAGGCGAAGAAGCCGGCACGCGTCTCGGTATCCGACGGGAAGAATGCGTGAAAGAGCGCGCCGAAAAACGCCGCGCTGGCCAACGCCCCCATGATCACAACCCCGGCGCGCGCGAGCTCCGTACGCTCACGCCACAGCCGCCACGCGAGAGAGGTGCCGAGTACTGCTAAAGCGAGATCCGTGTAGACGACGTCGGGATCGTTGATCGTCATCCGTCGCGCAGTCGTTTGGCGCGCAGCGGCTGGTCGGAAATGATTCCGTACGGTCGTTTCGCGAGCGCGGCACGAATGTCCGGCTCTTCGTCGATCGTCCAGATGAAGACCGGCCACCCCTTCGCGATCAACCGCTGGATGACCTTTTCGTCGACTTCGTGATTGATGCTGAGCAGATCCGGTTTCACGATCTTGCGGATCGCGCGCCGGATGAACTCCTGCCTAACAGGCCACGGCAGGTCGACACGATCCTCCGGCTTGATCTCGGCGAGCAGCTCCGGATTCCAGTTCGTGTCCATGAAGATGAGCGCGGTGCGGACGCGCGGGTCCAGCTTCTTCAGTCGATATAGCACGAGCGGATTGAAAGAGCTCAGGATGACGCTCTCGAACGCTTTGTGACGCCGGATCACATCGACAGCGATTTGCTCGATGCCTGACGCTTTGGCACTCGGCACCTTGAGCTCGACCATCAGGATTCCGCGCTTGTTCACGCTTTCAACGAAATCTTCGAAGGTGTGAACGTTCGCGCCGTGCACGGTGGAGTCGTATTTGGGACCGAGGTCCAGCGCGAGCATCTCCGCGCGCGTCTTGTCGCGTACCTTGCCGGTGCTGGACGTTAGGCGGTCGACGCTCAGATCGTGGAAGATGACGAGCGCGCTGTCTTTGGTGAGCTGGCCGTCGACATCAACACCATCCATGTCAGCGAACATCGCTTTCTCGACGGCGAACAAGCTGTTGTCGGGCCCGAGATCGCCGAAGCCACGGTGAGCGAAGATGAGCGTGTGATCGGGTTTCTGGACCAGAGTGCCGCTGTATGCCGGCTCATAACACGAGAAATAGAGGCCGGCGCAGGCGAGGATGAGAACCAGTGTGAGCAGAATCCGCTTGCCAGTCTTTCCGCTCCGGCGACCTATCATTGTCTCACCGTGGCTGTGCGGGACCATACTTTTGATAGAACTGACTCGAGAACATCTCGTTAGGATCGTAGAAGCGCTTGCGCTCGAATGCAAACCCCGCTCTCGGATACGCACGGTGAAATTGCTCGGGCGTTGGATAGAGCTGATATGTGAGGTAGTACGTGCCGCCGTACTGGATGGCCGCGTCCACGAGCTGTTGCGTCACCGATTCGGCGTGCGCCTGCGCTCCGGCGGACAATCCCACATTGCTCATCTGAATAATCGCGAAGACGGGCTTGTCCGGCGCGTACGCCAGAACGGGCGTCGCGTTAGGTGTCACGTAGCGCACGGTCGAGCTGAGTACATTCATTTTGCCGGTGATGAGAATCTCGCGGAACTTGTCCATGAAGGGGACGAAGTTCTCCACGGGCACATAGTACTCCTGGATGATGTCGCTATCGCGCGAGGAGTGATAGTCGAGGAACTCCAGCGGCGCGAGCGGCGGGCGCATCGAGTTGTTGCGCGAAACGATCCGCGCCCTGCCCGCCCCGAGCTCCACTTTCTTCTGGAGCGACCAGCGCAGCGCCTTGGCCCAGGCGAACTTGCGCGACAGACCAAAGAAGAAGCGATCGCGCCTAACGTGCGCTTCTTCGGTCAATGTGAAGTCGCCGGTGGCGTCCGCGGGAGCGTGCCGCCATGTCGCAACCACGATCTCTCGCAGAAACGACGACGGATCCGGGTCGATCGACGGTCGCGCCAGCATGAACACGATCGCGGAATCGCGCTTTACGGCCTCGAAGAAGTAGCGCGGAAAATCCTTGTAGTCGACGGATGCTGCGCGCTGCTCGTAGAGCTCATCGCGCGTGACTCGAAGCGTGACGTCGAGAATCACGCCGAACATGCCGTAGCCGCCGATCACGAGCGAAAAGAGCTCGGGATTCAACGACCTGCTCACGGTCACGACTTCGCCGCTCGCAAGCAGCAGGTGAAAGCTGTCGACGACCTCTACGACCTGCGTGACGTCGATATCGCGACCGTGCGCGTTCGCGCTCAGCGTACCGCCAACGGTGAAGATGTTGGACGACTGCATGACCTTGATCGCGAGCCCGCGCGGCGCGAGCGCGCGCTGAACCTCGTCCCAAGTGGCGCCGCTTTCCACCGTGATCGTTAGGGCAGTCGTATCGACAGCACGCACGTGGTTGAAGGCGCGCATGTCCAGCACGACGCCGCCCGCCGCGTACGTATGCCCGCCCTGGCTGTGACGGCTTCCAGAGATCGAGACCTTGAGCCCCCGCTCGCGCGCCTCGCGAAGGATCGACTGCAGCTGCGCCACGTCAGGCGCTGCGGCGACCCGCTCGACGCGTGCCGGCAAGAGCCGCCCAACGTCCGTCCTAATGAGCGGATCCCTGCGCCGGAAAATGCCGCCGTAATCGAATACGAACGTGCTGGCGTACGCGAGGCCAAGCACGATGAGCATCACGAGGAGCCGTCCCCACCTCACACGACGCGGGATTCCGTCGGCCATGCACGATCTCCAAAAGCGGACGTCACGTTGACGCTGCAAAGCGCGCTTACCCAACCCACTTGGAGCGCGGCGTGTCCAATCTACTCGTATCGCTGACCTACTTCGCCGCGCGAAACAATGAGAATCTGCAGGCTTTTCGCAACTGCCGTGCTGTTCGCATCGCCCACAGCGAAAGCGCAGCAAAGTGTAATAGGCACTTGGTATGGCGCTGTGCCGCTGCCTGGCGGCGACTTCTCGCTCCGCGTGGACCTAACGCGGTCGGATTCAGGCGTTGCGGGCGTGATGAGCATCAGGGAGTCGAAGCTGATCGGCTTCCCGGTGCCTGACGCGCGCTTCTCCAACGGCACGCTACGACTTTCGGTTCCCAAAGGCTGGGGCCTGGCGATGTTCCGCGACATCGGTCTCACGGAGGAGGAGCAGATCATCACATTCGAAGGCAACGTTGCCGGCGACAGCATCCAAGGAACACTGCAGCTTGCCTACGCCAAGTTCCCACTGACGCTGCGCAGAGCCGGAGCGGCGCCATCGAGCATCAGGCAAAAGACCATTGCCTTCACCAATGGCGATGTCTCGCTCTCGGGAACGCTGTACCTCCCCGAGCGAGGGAATCGCTTTCCTGCGATCATCTTCACACACAGCTCCGGCGAGCACACGAGAGCCGGCTATGCGCAGGAGGCTGAGCGACTCGCCGCCGTCGGTGTTGCAGCGTTTGTATATGACAAACGCGGCGCCGGGAAATCGACCGGTGCCAACTGGACGGTCGCGACGTTCGACGAACTGGCCGATGACGCTGCACAAGCGGTTCGAGCGCTTCGTAGGCGCAACGACATCGATTCCCGTCGCATCGGGCTATACGGACTGAGTCAGGGGACGTGGCTCATCGGAATGGTCGCCGCGCGCATTCCCGACATCGGCTTTCTCGTTTTCGTCTCCGGAAGCGGCATCTCCGTTTGGGAGCAGGAACTGTTTCGAACGGGAGCGATGATGCGAGCGGCTGGGTACTCGGACGCGGATGTCGCTGAGGCGCAGGCGTATCAGCGCAGCAAGTTCGCCGTCGCGCGCACTGGCCTCGGCTGGCGCAGCCTGGATTCCCTGTCCAAGGCACTGAAACAAAGACCGGCGCGCTGGTTCGATGACTACGCCCAGGACTACGCCTCACTTTCCAGCGCGCGTTTCTGGTGGCTGGCAGCGTTTCACTACGACCCGATGCCGATCCTGGAGCACCTAACGATGCCGGTGCTGGGACTCTTTGGTGACAAAGATCTCAGCTTTCCGGTCCCCGCAATCGTGGACAGCATGGCCGCGGCATTCCAACGCGCTGGTAACAAAGACGTCACGCTCAAAGTATTTGCAGGCGCCGAGCATCAGCTCATGCTGCCGCAGGCGTACGCCGGCCGCACGCTGCGCCGCGTCGTCACGCCGCAGTACATGCCGACCCTTGTGGATTGGGTGAAGAGTCGCGTAATACGCTGACCCTGAGGATCAAAACAAATAACTTTGAGCGGCCGGTCTTCAAGCGCGGAGTCCACGGAATCGCATGGCATCAGATTCGGAGAACTTTGAGCCGCGGACGCGCTACTGAAGGCTATTTGTTCTGGCTCGTCACAATCTCCACAACGCACGAGCGTTAGGCTCGCCATCCATGGATCTCCTTCTCATCATCTTGCGGCTCGTGCACATCGGCCTCGGCGTCTTTTGGGTCGGGACGATGGTCTTCAACGCGTTCTTCCTCATGCCGTCCATGCTCGAAGCCGGACCAGACGGAATGAAGGTGGCAGCCGGCTTGGCCCGCCGCCGATTCCTCGACGTCATGCCGCCAGTCGCCGGCCTAACCATTCTCTCGGGCCTCTGGCTCTACTGGAAAGCGTCAGTCGGTTTTCAACCGGCGTACATGCGATCGTCGGTGGGGATGACGTACGGTATTGGCTCGCTGGCCGCGCTGATCGCCTTCGCGTTGGGCATCGCGATCATGCGTCCATCGATGCTCAAAGCTGCTGCACTCTCGCAGGCAGCGGCGTCGGCGGCGCCAGAAGACCGGACTGCCAAGCTCGCACAGGCCGGCGCGCTGCGGCAGCGCGGCGCGGAGACGGGCAAGTTCATTGCGGTCTTGTTAATAATCGCCGTGGCTACGATGGCGGTCGGTCGCTACATGTAGATCGGCCTCATTGTCGGCTGCTGGAACGGGGCGCATGCACCATTTCTCATTGCTCGTTAGGCTTGCCGCTGCTGCGGCGATCGTCATTGACGCACATTCGCTCACGGCCCAAACTGCACGGCGTGAAGACTGGGCTTACTATGGGCGCGACGCCGGTGGCGCCCGTTCATCACCGCTGACGCAGATCACTCCGGAGAACGTCGCCCGGCTCGAGGTCGCCTGGACCTTTCACACCGGCGAGACAGGCATCAAACCGACGCGCGGTTCGGAGCCTTCGCTCGAGGTCACCCCGCTCGTCGTGGACGGGACGATGTACATCGGCACACCGTTAGGCAAAGTCATCGCACTCGATCCCGCGACCGGCGGGGAGCGCTGGCGCTTCGATTCCAAAGTCAATCCGCAGCGCGGCTACGGCGACTTTGTAAACCGCGGCGTGTCCACATGGCTCGACCCCCGAGCGCCACGCACCGCTCCATGTCGGCGGCGCATCTATATAGGTACGATCGACGCCCGGCTCATTGCGCTCGATGCCAAGTCGGGAGTGCCCTGCCGCGACTTCGGCGACAGTGGCACCGTCGATCTCAGAAAGGGGCTGCGCGTCAAGCCATTCGAGTTCCAGGCATACGAGGTCACGTCACCGCCGGCAGTCGTCCGCGGCCTCGTCATCACCGGCTCCGCAATCGCCGACAACAGCAGCCTCTCCCCGGCGAGTGGTGAGGTCCGCGCGTTCGATGCGCGCACCGGCGCACTCAAATGGACCTGGGATCCGATCCCGCAGGATCCTAACGATCCGGCGTACTCGACGTGGCGCGACACCAGCGCCGCGCGCTCGGGCGCCGCGAATGTCTGGTCCGTCATCGCGGCGGACAGCGCGCGCGATCTCGTCTTCGTGCCTACTTCGAGTCCCGCGCCGGACTACTTCGGCGGGCGCCGGCTCGGCGCGAATCGCTACGCCAACTCCATCGTCGCGCTGCGCGCCTCGACAGGAAAAGTCGTGTGGCACTTTCAAGTCGTACACCACGATCTCTGGGATTACGACAACGCGTCGCCGCCCGCACTCGTTACCCTCGTTAGGAATGGCGTGCGTGTCCCCGCTGTCCTGCAAGGCAACAAGACCGGCCAGCTCTTCATCCTCAATCGCGAGACCGGAGCGCCAATCTTTGGCGTCGAAGAGCGTCCCGTGCCGCGCAGCACGATCGACGGCGAGGAGGCATGGCCGACGCAACCGTTTACGACCGTCACTCCGCCACTCAGCCCGCATCGCTGGAGCGCGGACGATGCCTGGGGAATCACTGCCGAAGACCGTGACGCCTGTCGCGCAATGATGACTGGCCTTCGCAACGAAGGGATCTTCACGCCGCCGAGTCTCGAGGGGACGCTGGTTGTGCCGTCGAATATCGGCGGCGCGCATTGGGGCGGCGTTGCGGCAGACGAACGTCGCGGCATCGCCGTCGTTCCCGTCAATCGCCTCGCCGCGATGGTGCAACTCATTCCAGCACAGGGCGTCGACCGCGCCGCCGCACAGCGTGAATCGGACCGAACAGGTGCGGATTTTCAATACACGACGATGAACGGCACCGGGTTCGTCATGCGGCGCCGTCTCCTGCGCGCACCCAGTGGCCTTCCCTGCACTCCGCCGCCGTTCGGCGCGCTTGTCGCCGTCAGTCTGCAGACGGGCGCCATCATATGGAATGTGCCGTTAGGCACCTTCCCGCGCGAAGGAGCGCCGCCGCCGCCGGCCGACTGGGGCTCGCCGAATCTCGGCGGACCGATCGTGACCGCGAGCGGTATCGTCTTCATTGCCGCGACACGGGATCCCGCGCTGCACGCCTTCGACATCGCGACCGGCAAACTGTTGTGGAACGGCTCGCTGCCGTCGAGCGGCAAGGCGACGCCGATGACGTACGAGGCCGGGGGCCGCCAGTTCGTTGTGATCGCTGCGGGGGGCGGTGGGTTCTTCGGCACCGGCGACGCAATTGTCGCGTTCGCCCTCCCAAAGCGCTGAATAAACCGCGGCGCCTTCTGGTGTCGCGACGGCGCGCGTAATTTTGCCGGCCCCGCGACGATACGAGATCACGCAATGACGATTGCCGAGACGCTACTGCCGGAATTCGACGAAGAAATGAAGACGACGCGTCGCGTGCTGGAGCGTGTGCCCAGCGATAAGGGTCAATGGAAGCCACATCCCAAGTCGTTCGCGTTAGGCCATCTCGCACAGCTCGTGGCGACGATGCCAGGCTGGCTCGTCAACGCAATCAAGGAAACAGAGCTCGATCTCAAGGGCGGCGCCGGCTACAGCTTTCAGGCAACGGATTCACTGGTCTCACAGTTCGACAAACTCGTGAAGGACGCGCGGGAAGCCATCGGCGGCGCCAAGGACAGCGACTTTGATGTGGATTGGTCCCTCAAGATGGGGCCACAAGTCGTCTTATTGACGTTGCCGCGCAAGGCGGTCGTGAGGCAGCACATCAACCACCTCGTGCACCACCGCGGCCAGCTCACTGTGTATCTGCGTCTGCTCGACGTCCCCGTGCCCTCGATTTACGGACCGACGGCCGACGAGCCGTGGGGGAAACCGAGCTAGCACTCCGCGCCGCACGCCGATGCTCCCCACGCCGCATACCATGCGCGTGAATAGGGGATGAGGGAGATTCTCACGTTTCGCAGCCTGCAGAAGCTGCGATTCTTCCTGGCCGGCGTATTCCCTTTTCTCGCACGACCCGCGCGCCTCGATGCGACCACGCGCTGGCTCGAGCGTTATCCGACTTTGGCGAGATGGTGGACTTCGCTGCGAGAGTCGCCAGTGGGCGCCAACGTGCGGCGCCTTACGACAACGTTTGCGCTGGGAAACTTTTCCGACAAACAACTCGACTGGGCCACGATCCCGCGTGAATCGGCCGCGATACTTCGAGGGGTCATCGTCCTGGGGACTTTGCTTTGCCTGCTCGTCCCGTTCGCCGTCGAGCTCCCGCATCCCGCCGTCTCACAAGAAGCGATAACCGGCATCGCTGGGCCGCCCGTCGCGGCGTGGTCGATCTGGCTGTGGCTGATCGCGTACGCGGTCGGTTGGAGTTGCCTGCTCGCTGGAGCAGGCGCCGCGAGCCGCGTCGTGTTTGTGCCGGCACTCGTGCTGTTTGTGTACTTCAGCATCGCAACAGTGGCTGGTCTGCCGAAGACGTGGTGGAATGTGCTCGTCGCGGCCCAGGCTGCGATCGCAATCCTCTGCTGCGAGGCGCGGCAGGGTCGCGCCAGTCGAGCATCCGTGGTGGGCGGGTTGATTGCCGCCGCGCTCTCCGGAGCAATCGCCGCGTTCGCACTGCTCGTGGCGACGCCGATGACGGCGTGGGTTCGCGGCCACCTCGCGCTCGCCGTAGCTCTCGTCGGACTCGCGTTAGGCGCGGCACACTGGTGGGGAGGTGGCCGGCTCGCCCGTCGTTCCGATCCCCTCGCCGCAGCAACTGGCGTTAGGCTGGACCGTGTCGTCGCCCTGCTGACCAGCCTCAACTTCCTGCTCCTGCTCACACTCGTCGCACGCGGCGGGCTCGC
>DATBKN010000442.1:0-1554 GCA_036555845.1 Gemmatimonadaceae bacterium
CGAGCCTTGTTATTTCATCCACAGCACTCAGCGCGTTCGCCGCGATCCCGCGCTTCCCAAGCTGCTGCACGATCGTATGCACGTTGAGCTGCTGATCGGCGGGAACTTTGTCGTGCGGCTCGGGGACGCGAATGGTGACCACATCGGCGTTAATAAACGACTCGGCGTACTCGGCCTGGTGAATGTTCCGCCGGCTCGTGTTGGAACGCGGCTCGAAGACGGCCCATAATCTGCGATCAGGATAACGCTGCCTGATTCCGTCGATCGTCTCGCGAACAGCAGTCGGGTGGTGCGCGAAGTCGTCGATCACAAGGACACCAGCGATCTCACCGCGCGGTTCCTGGCGTCGCTTGACGCCGCGGAAGCTCGCCATCGCTGCCACGATCTCGTTAGGTGCGAGACCGAGCGAGCGCGCGGCGGCGTAGACGCCGACCGCGTTTTCCACATTGTGGCGGCCCGACATGGGCAGCAGCACATCGGTCGTCTCAGGGCCCTCGATCTTGAAGCGTGCGCCGTCAGGATCAAACGTTAGGTGACTGGCACGATAGTCGGCGTCGCCTTTCACAGCGTACGTGACAACGCGGGCCTTGCTGTGCGCACGGGCAAGATCCACGGCGCGTGGGTACGACGCGCTCACTCCGAGCCATCCGTCTTCGGGCAGCGTCGCGCAGAGCTTCTCGAAGGCCGACTCATAATGCGCGAGATCGGTAAAGATGTCGGCGTGGTCGAACTCGACGCTCGTGAGCAGCACGCTGCGCGCGCGATAATGCAGGAACTTCGGTCCCTTGTCCCAGTACGCAGTATCGTATTCGTCGCCTTCGACAACGACATGCTCGCCTCGGCCGATTCTGAAATTGGCGCCGTAGTCGAGCGTAACACCGCCGACGAGGAAGGTCGGATCACGGCCCGCGTGCACGAGCACGTGCGCCATGAGCGCCGACGTCGTCGTCTTGCCGTGCGTGCCGACGATTACGATGCTGTGCTTGCCGGCCGCGACGAGTGAGCCGAACGCTGCCGGGAAGCTCATCTGCGGAATGCGGCGCTCGCGGACAGCTGACGCTTCGACGTTCAGTCGCCGGATGACATTCCCGATGATGACGAGGTCGGGCTGCGCTCGATCGAGGTTTGCTGGCGCGTACGGTGTGAAGACTTCGATCCCCCACTCTCGCAGCATGTCGCTCATGGGAGGATATACGTTCTCGTCACTGCCCGTGACGATGTAGCCTAACGTCTTGAGCATACCGGCGAACGCGCCCATTCCCGTTCCAGCAACTCCGACGAGATGGATGCGCCTGATCTCCCCTGGCGCCTCGCTTAGGACTCTCCCGTTATCCTCGCTATGCGTCACGCCCAGGTCGAGTCAAAAGCAAACGCTCTTCCTCTGTGTTCTCCGTGGTTCATTCTTTAGGAAAAGAAGAGGTACGCGATGAATATCGCGGCGATCACGCCGGCCAGGTCCGCAATAAGACCGGTGGCCACTGCGTGCCGCGTCTTGCGCACGCCGACCGAGCCGAAGTACAGCGCGAGAATATAGAACGTCGTATCGGTCGCACC
>DATBKN010000443.1:0-15436 GCA_036555845.1 Gemmatimonadaceae bacterium
TCGCGAACTGTCGTTCCCACCAGCCCCATGCGGCGATGTTGTGGAGTCCAGGCTGGCCCGTTCGTACCGGCAAAGGCGGCCCGACGACAACGCTGGGCAGCACGGACTTCTCATACTCGCGCCAGTGTTCGGTGAGCAGTCCCAGCGACGGCTCGATATCGTCGTCGAGGAAGACGATCAGTTCACCTTGCGCGTGCTGCACGCCGAGGTTGCGCGCCGCGGCGGCGCCGCGACCGGGGTTCTGCTCCAACACCGTTAGGCGAAACGGCAGCGGCTCGGCGCGCGCGCGCGCGACCGTGTCGTCGCTGCATCCGTCGGCAACGACGACGGCTTCGAAGTCGGCCGCCGGGAACGTTCCGTCGCGCAGCGCATGCAGCAGCCGCAGCAGCGATTGCGGCCGATTGTGAGTCGGCGTCACGACGGAGATGCGCGGTGGCGTCCGCGACTGCATCAGCCCTGTTTAACCGCGCGCAATCGGCGCCGCGACCTCAAGTAGGCGAAAGGACCGACCGCGCAGCCGGCGAGTTCGGCGAGAACCAGGTCCAGTGGAACGTGCCCGCGCCAGCCAAGCAGCGCGCGTGCCAGCGATGCGAGCTGGCTGGCCAGCCAGCCTAACGCGATGCGTGGCACCGTGAACTCGCGGCGCAGAAGCTGAGCTGTCCAGTGCGCGTACACACCCACGCCGTAGCCATAAATCGCGGCGCGCAGCTGCGACCATTCTCGCCGGTGGCGGTGCCAGCTCAGCGCGTCGGGCTCGTAGACGATGCTGTATCCCGCAGCGAGGATGCGCGCGTACATGTCGTTGTCGCCACCTGACTTCGTCGGCGTCCCTGCGTCGAGCGCTTCGTCGAAGGGGCTCACCAGCTCCAGCACGTCGCGACGAAACGCCTGATTCGCTCCAGCACCGATCCGGCCCACAAGCAGCACAGGGTGCGACGTGCCATCGAACACGCGTCGATGGAAACCGCGCGCCAACGAGCACGTCCGCTCATACCACTCCTGCGCGTCGCTTTCGAGCTCGATCGGCAGCGTCAGTCCGGTCACACAGAGGACGCTCGGGTCCGTGAAATTGCGGCACAGCGCGCGCAACCAGCCGCGGTCGGGCGCTGCGTCGTCGTCCGTAAACGCCACGATCGGCGTACGCGCCTCGCGCAACGCACGGTTGCGCGCTCGATCCAGTCCGGGAACGTCCTCACGCACGCAGCGCACCCCGTGTTTCTCGCAGACGCGCCGCGTGGCATCGTCCCGCGATGCGCTGTCAACCACGAGTACGTGCTGCCCATCGTCCGGCAGCTGGCGCACGGCCGTTAGGCATCGATCGAGATCGTCCGCCCTGTCTCGCGTGCAGATCGCGACGGTAACGGGATAAGGTGGCGCAACATCGGCTTGAGTGTTTTGCAGGTACTCGGCCTGCAACGCAGCGACGACGTGTTCGCTCGTGTGGTCGAGTACTGCCTCACGCAATTGCGTGTCGTCGACGCAGCCGCGAGCGAGTGGGAGCGTCACGCATCCGATCGGCCGACCGCGCCAGCGCAGCAGGATCATCGCATCGCGGTAGCGCTCGGGAACGCTGATTCCCTGCGGCAGACGTTCGACGTCGAGGTCGAGAATCGCAGTCGCCATCGCGGCTCGTTAGGTAGACGCCAGCGCGCTTGCGACGCGAATGCGCGGATTCATCTGAACGGGGCCGGAGAACTCGCCGCGGCCGGTCACGCGCACGTACGCCGTGAGCGCGGAGCCCACCTCGCGCCCCGACATGTTGTTCCACACGAAACCCTCCACCACGTACATGCCGGGATGCACGTTGAGCTGCAGATCCCAGGCGACGCTGAACGCCCCCGCGTTAGGCAGGGTCTCGTGCAGATGGAATGTCGTCGTCTCGAACATGACGAGACCGCTCTCCACGGAACGCAGTCGCACGCCAACACCTTCGGAGCCCAGCGGCTGATCAGGACGAAGCGAACAGTGGAGCGAAACGGTGACATCCTCCCCCGATGCCGCGCTGTCAGTCGGCTCGATGGCGAGGCGCTCCAGTGCTATGGCGCTTCCACTCGCGGACGCCGGCACTCGCTCGCTGCGCTGCATGTACGCCGCGATGCAGTCCAGCGGCGTGCCGCGCTGCACAACGGAACCTGCCTCGAGCAACATCGCTTCCGTGCAGAACGCCGCGATCGCGTCGAGCTGGTGCGAGACGACGATCACGGGAATCGCACGCTGCACGAGCTCGGTAACCCGCGCAAAGGCTTTGCGTTGGAATGCGGCATCCCCCACCGAGAGCACCTCGTCGACGATCAACACATCCGGATCGAAATGCGCCGCGATGGAGAAGCCGAGCCGCGCATGCATGCCGCTGGAGTAACGTTTGACGGGCGTGTCGAGGAACCACTCGACGCCGGAGAAGGCGACGATCTCGTCGAACTTCTGCGTGATCTCGCGCTGCCCCATCCCCATGATCGCGCCCTGCAGATAGATGTTCTCGCGCCCCGTGAGATCCGGATGAAAACCGGCCGCGACTTCGATGAGCGCGCCGATGCGGCCGCGCGCGCTGCAGGAGCCGCGTGTCGGCCGCAGGATTCGTGTGAGTAATCGCAGAATCGTGGACTTGCCGGCGCCGTTCGGTCCGATGATGCCTAACGCCTGGCCTGGCCCCAGCTCGAAGCTGACATCGCGCAACGCCCAGAACTCGCCTTCCCATAAAGCGTTGGGCGACGGCCGCTGGCCGATTGCCTGCCGCAGCATTGCCGGAATCAGGTCCCGCAGCCGGTTGTGGACCTCGCCGTAGCGGAACTTCTTCCAGACGCGCGTGAACTGCACACGCCCCGCGCCGTGCGTGCGCATCTCAGACGTACTCCGCAAAGTCGAACTCGGCGCGGTGGAAATACGCCATCGTCACGAGCAACCCGACGAACGCCCACACAGCCGAGTAGACGAGATACAGCGGCGTCCAGATCAGCAGGCCGGTGTCGTCCACGAGCGGTCGCGCCAGGTTGTGCCCCTGAACCACGGCCAGTCGCAGACCCTCGAGCAGCGGCGCGAGCGGATTCAGCATCGCGATGCGCGAGCCCGTGTGGCCGAATGCGGACGCGTCGAAAAAGACTGGCGTGAAGAAGATGCCGAACGTGAGGACGATCTGAACCAGGTGCCTCGCATCGCGGAAAAAGACATTGGCGCAACTCGCGGCCAGCGTGACAGCGGTCGTGAATAGCAGCAGTAGAACCGCGATGGGCGCGATCCAAAGAAAGCCTAACGAGAACCCCACGCCGAAGAACGGCAGCGCGATCGCCACCGCGACGATCGCGATCGCCGCATCGACCAGCTGCGTGAGCACCGAAGCGATCGGTAGAATCGCGCGCGGAAAATACGTCTTCGTGATCAGTGCCAGGTGGCCCGTGATGCTTGCGGTGCCGAACCCCATCGCTCCAACGAAGAACGCCCATCCCAGCGATTTCACCGCCACACCCGCCATCATCTGATCGTTGGGCATCTCTCCGCTAATGCGTCCGAAAGCGAGCCGCAGCACCCAGCCTGATAGCACCACGACGAGTGGGGTGAGCACGGCCCAGGCCACACCGATCGCCGCCTGCTTGTATCGCACGCTGATGTCCCGCCGAGTGAATTGCAGGAGAAGCTCGCGATACGCCCAGAGATCACGAAAATGCTCAGTTAAGTCCGCGCTAATCTTTCGCCGCACCTCTCCCTCGACGTCCGGAGACGCCTGAGCGTCTGGGGAGGCGAGAGGCACCATAGTGTTTTCGCGCGTGACCATAGGGGTATTTCGCCTACATGCAAAATTCGATCGACAACGGAACCACTCTTGCGACGGGTGGAGCGCTTCTGCAAGTCGCGCACGCCGCTCCTGTTCGCACTGACGTTAACGTGGGGCCATCCATCGATTGGCCCCGCTCGCACCATGAATGAATCATGAACGCAATCCCAGGTCCGTTGTTTGGTTGTAGCAGTGTAGGGGTGATTCCGCAGTTGTGAGGCAGTGGACCAGCACGGATTGAGGGCACACGGGGTGGCTGAAATCAGAAACGTCGAACCGCCGCCTGGCGGCAGCAGGGTCGTTGCGGAGGCTGTGATGACAAGGGGCGCTCGCATGGCTTTTATCGGCCTGACGGGCGTCGCGGTCGCGGCGCTGAGCGTCTTCTTGCTCTATGTGCCGTGGTATAACCCGGCGCACCCGTCGCTGGCGCTCGCGGTTTTCATCCCCTTCATGCTCTTCCACTTCGGCTGCTGGCTCGTGCGCTGGCTGGCGATGTGGCGGATGCGACGGCCCCTACCGATGGAGCCTGAAGAAGGCCTGCGGGTCGCTGTCGCGACCACATTTGTGCCGGGTGCTGAACCAATCGGGATGCTCGAGCAAGCGCTTCGCGCGCTCGTCGCGCTCGACTATCCGCACGACACCTGGGTACTGGACGAGGGCGACGACCCGCGCGTGGCGGCGCTCTGCGCGACGGTGGGTGCGCGCCATTGGAGCCGCATGCGGATCCCGGGTCGCCTAACGAGCGAAGGCATCTACGCGCGTGCCACGAAATACGGCAACTACAACGCCTGGTTGACTGAACACGGCTTTGCGAATTACGACATCGTCGCGGCATTCGACAGCGATCATATCCCCGAGCCGCAATTTCTCACTCGCGTTCTGGGATATTTCCGCGACCGGACGATCGCTTTCGTGCAGGCTCCGCAGGTCTACTACAACCAGGACGCGAGCTTCATCGCGCGCGGCGCCGCAGAGGAGACGTACGGCTTCTACTCCGTGCACGAAATGGCCACGTACGGCGCGCGGCATCCCATCATCGTGGGCTGCCACAACACGCATCGCATCGCCGCACTCAAAGCTGTTGGAGGACTCTCGCCGCATGACGCCGACGACTTGATGCTCACGCTCTTGTATCGTGCAGCCGGATGGCAGGGTGTCTATGTGCCCGAGATTCTCGCGCTCGGCACGACCCCGGTGAACTGGTACGACTACCTGCGGCAGCAGGTGCGCTGGACCAAGAGTGTGGTGGAAATCAAGCTGCATCGCTTGCCCGGACTCGTCGGCCGCTTACCGGTCGGCGATCGGATTCTGGGCCTCTTCCACGGCGTGTATTACCTCCGGTCGCTCGCTCTCGGAATTGCGTACGTAACGGGGGCCCTGATCCTGCTTACGGGTGAGCGCCCCTACTTCACTGAACCACCGGCGCTCGTTGGGATGGCGTCGCTCGCGCTTTTGGGCGCACTGATCGGACGCTTTGCCCGGCGCTACTACCTCGATCCGAAACATGAGTCCGGCGTTCACTGGCGCGCGACGCTGCTGCAGTTCGCCAAGTGGCCATATCAGTGGCTCGCCGTCTGGCGCGCGATTCGGCGCCGGCCTGCGCCGTACGCGATCACGCACAAGGTTGCCAGAAAGAACCCGCGCTCCTGGGTGCTGTGGCCCCACATCATTGTTGCCGGCGGGATGCTCCTGGCCTACGCGTTAGGCAATCGCTGGCACGGCGTGCACCTAGGCCTCACGCTTCTCACGCTGGTGATGACGGCACTGCCGCTGGCCATAGCCGCGAGCGAGTGGGGCCCCTTCCCGCCGCCCTGGGAGCCGCACTTGTACGCCAAGCGGCGCGAGGAGCTGAGCGACTTGTTGGGACCCGGCGCCTGGAGGGGGCCGCAGCGGCCGATCGCGGATCCGTCGCCATGGGTGCGACCGGCAATGGAGCGGCGACGTGGACGCGGGGCGACGCCCGCCGTGGAAGGTGGAGGACCCAGCAGCTAGGGACAGCCTCGCCGTTCTGCGCTCGGCAGAAAGCTTTGAGCCACGGTGACGCTGGCCGGGCGTTAGGCACACGCATCCTGCCGACGACAGGAACCAGCGCAACTGTCAAGGAACAAACGGTTTACGACGTAGGGCTGTCCAACAGCAGTCGCCCCCGCCACGTTGATATTCGTCTCGCACGCTCTGGTCCCGATGCTGAATCGCTTGCCTCTCGCAGCCTGTCTCCTCGCCGCCGGCGTCGCATGTGTTCAGCCGACGCGTCTCTCCCGCGACGACTCCGGAATCGTCCTCGCGCGCCAGGTGTTGAACGCGCCGAATCCGGGGGTGCCTGGGCGATACGCCGTTAGGCACCTGTACTACGGGAGCGGTACGGACATCCGCCGTCCGTATTTCAAGGATTCTGTCAGCATCAAGACTGCGACTGTCGACGGCAGCAAGCTCGCCAGCACCGAAGACAAATCGCGCAAGAAGTACTGGGGTTTCGGCTTCGATAAGATGCCGGTGAACGGACGCGTCTGGTATCCGGACGGCGAGGGCCCCTTCCCGCTCGTGCTCATCGTGCACGGGAATCACAACATGAAGGAGTACTCTGATCCCGGCTACGGCTACCTGGGCGAGCTGCTCGCCAGCCGTGGATTCATCATGGTTTCCGTGGACGAGAACTTCCTGAACGGAAACACGCGCAATGAGAACGACGCGCGCGGCTGGATGCTGCTCAAGCATCTGGAAGCGTGGCGCGCATTCAATGACTCGTCAGGCAAGACGTTCTACCACAAGGTCGACACGACCCGCATCGCGCTCATGGGTCACTCTCGAGGCGGTGAGGCGGTCGCCGTAGCGGGTGCGTTCAACCGCCTGCCGTACTATCCTGACGACGCAAAGCTCGCGTTCAAGTTCAATTTCGGGATCCGCTCGCTCGTTGCCATCGCTCCGGTGGATGGGCAGTATCGCCCCACGGGACGCCCGACGCCCGTCGAGAACGTGAGCTATCTCGTGATCCACGGTTCGCACGACGGCGACGTCTCCGCGTTCAACGGACTGGCGCAATGGCAGCGCATCAAGTTCACGGACGGCCAGCCACACTTTAAGTCGGCCATATGGATGTATCGCGCCAACCACGGTCAGTGGAACACCGTCTGGAATAACAAGGACAACGGGCAGCGCAGCGAGCGTTGGCTCAATCTCGATCAACTGGTTTCGCCTGAAGAGCAGCGCCAGTTCGGCAAGGTCGTGATCACTGCGTTTCTCGAGGCGACGCTGCGCGATAAGGTCGAGTACTTACCGATCTTCCGCGATCACCGAGTGATCGGCGGCTGGCTTCCCAAGACGATGTACGCCACGCGATTCGAGGAGAACGGGCTGCGTGCGCTGGCGCGCTTCGATGAAGACGTCGACGTCACGACGGGCAGCGTGGCCGGCGTGACGCTCAAGGGCGATAGTCTTTCGACGTGGAAGGAAGCGAACGTGCCGCTCAGGTGGCGCAACGCGACTGTCGGACACAACGCGGTCTGGTTAGGCTGGAACAACCGCCTGGCCGGTGACGACACCACGAAACGCGGGCAACCTGCGTCGTTCAGCATAACGATGACGGATTCATTGCGTGGCGCGTGGAGTACCGACACAACGCAAGCGATCGTTCTGTCCCTCGCGCCGACGCCGGACGCGCCGGGGCCGCGATCGCCGCCGAAAGATACGACGAAGGTGGATAGCACAAAGAAGGTCGCGGCGGCAAAGTCCAAAAAGCCGCCCATCAAGGTGAAGCCCGACTCGACGCCGTTCGACCTGACGGTTGAAGCGGTCGACGCCTCCGGGAACTCGGCGCGCGTTGCCCTCAGCGCCTACGGGCCCGTGCGTCGTCCGCTCGATATCTATGTCATGCGCCGCAAGGGACGCGACAAAGCGAATTACGCCACAACGTACGAGATCGTGCTGCAAACGTACGTGCTCCCGCTGGCCGATTTCGTGCGCGCGCAGCCGGGATTCGATGCGGGCCGGCTGCGATCGATCCGACTGCTCTTCGACCGGACGGTTGCCGGAACGGTGGTGCTGAGCGACGTCGGCCTCTCGAAAATCGACCGCGGCTTTCTCACGGTCTCCGCCCCGGGCGGGGGCAGCCGCTGATGTGGCACCGCCTAACGCGCGTCCTGGTCACACTGGCGATTCTGGCGACCGCCGCGCAAGGACAGGAGAGCGAGCGTGTATTGAGCGTGCTGCGAATGCCGTCGTGGCCTCGCGCAGCGGCGTTGGCCAACATCGGCGCTTCGACGTCACTCCCTGAAGGGTTGTTGTACAACCCAGCGCTCGCCGGGACTGTCTCCGGGCTTGCGGGCTCGGCGCATTTCTTTGGATCCGACAGCGCGCTGTCGACCGTTGTGGCCGGCCTGTCCACGGGGCTCGTCAGCATCGGCGTCGGTGTGCAGATGCTGCGCGCAGATTTGGGCTTCGACCCGCTGGTCGACCCGATTCCAGGGAGCAGCCTGACTCGCAATCACAGCCTAACGGGAGTTACGACGCTCGGCGGCTCCATGCGCTGGAAGGGAATGCGCTGGGGCGCTTCCGCCAAGTACATCACGCTGGTGGAGCGTGGCGTCGATGCTGACGCCTTTGCTTTCGACGTAGGCGCTCAGCGACAGGTCGGTCCGTTCAGCGTCGGACTCGCAGTTCAAAACCTCGGCGAGGGAATGAACCTCGGAAGCAGCGACGAGATGGAGATGCCGACGCGTGTGACGCTCGCCGCTGAAGGCCAGGGTCTCCCGAAAGGCGCGTTCCTCGATTTCGGTGCTCTCGCCGCTCTCTCCGTCGACCAGGATGGCGAGGTGCTCCCGGCAGCGGGTGGTCAGGTTCTGTATTCCCCGCTCGACGGCTGGACCTTTTCGCTGCGTGCGGGCGTGCGCCGTCCCGCGCCGTCGACAAACGAGCGGCCAGTCACGGGCGGCTTCGCAGTCGCGCTCGATCGCCTAACGATCGATTATGCAATCGAGAGTGTGAAAACCGGCGACGCCGTGCACCGAATCGGAGTGCGATTGCGCTAATCCCTGGCGCATCCCGGATTGGAACGTTCGCCGGCCTAACACTCGAATCTGTTCCTCACGGGAAGCAGAGACATGCGGGGCTGTCCCCTCTTGCGAAATCACGGCGCCCCCTAGAAACTCTAGGAAGCGGCTTCCGTACGGGTGCCGCGGTCGAAGGTTGCTAACCGAGGACCAGATGGCGCCCAATACACTGGAATTGCTGCGCGGAACGCTGGATCTCCTGATCCTGCGCGCCCTGAGCGTGCAGGAAACCCACGGCTACGGCGTCGCGCGCTGGATCGAGCGCGCAACGGGCGACGCGCTGCAGATCGAGGAAGGGTCTCTGTATCCCGCGCTGTATCGTCTCGAGCGCCGCGGCTGGATCGGCTCGGAGTGGGGCTTCTCGGAAAACAATCGCCGGGCGCGTTTCTATCGCCTGACGCGCAAAGGCAAAGAGCAGCTGGCTACCGAGACCGATACGTTCGCACGATTTGCGCGCGCCGTCTTTCTCGCGTTAGGCATTCGTCCTGCAACGTCATGAGAGCGCGTCATGAGCCGTTATAAGGATCACGGCCATATCAAGCCGAATCCGAAAGCCGACGTGAACGATGAGTTGGGCTTTCATATCGAGCGCCTGACGAATGACCTGATCGCGCGAGGGCACCCTCCCGAACGCGCCCGTGCCGAAGCCCTGCGCAAGTTCGGCGACCTGGAAGGCGTGCGCGCCGAGTGCGTACAGCTGGAAACTGCTCGCGAGCGCCGGCGATCACGCGCGCAGTGGATTCACGACTTCGTGGCGGACGTGCGGTACGGTGTTCGTAGTCTCGTCAGGCAGCCACTCTTTACGCTTGCCGCGGCCATCACGCTCGGGCTCGGGATAGGAGCCAATGCGGCAATCTTTTCGGCAGTTGACGCGCTCTTCTTGCGGCCGCTTCCCGTGCGCAACGCCGAGCAGCTGTTTGTCATCGCAGCGAAGACACGGGACTTCGACCTCGCCAGCAACACGACATATCCGAACTTCCAGGCGATCCGCGAACGACACGATGTCTTCAGCGACGTCATTGCTTTCAACGGCATCAAATTCAGCATGCGCGTGGGCGGTGGGGACGCCGAGCCGTTATTCGCCGGGACCGTCAGCTCGAACTACTTCGACGCGTTAGGCGTGTCCCCGATCGCCGGACGTACGTTCAGTGAGCGCGAGGGCGAGCAGCGCCTGCCGTTGATTGTGTTGAGCGAGCCGTTGTGGGAGCGGAAGTTCCTGCGCGATCCGAGCGTGATTGGATCGGCCGTGTCGCTCAACGGCGTGCCGTATACAGTCATCGGCGTGCTACCGCGCTCGTTCAGTGGCACGCTGCCGCTGATTCATCTCGACGCGTATGTGCCGGTCACGACGTGGGTCGCGCACGAGCCTGCGTTCTCCGGGATGCTGGAGAGTCGCACGGGCGGATACTTCCGTCTTCTTGCGCGTCTCAAGCCCGGGGTTCCGCATGCTGCTGCGAGGGCCTCACTTCAGCAGCTCGCCGCCGAGTTGGAGCAACGGTTCCCGGATACGAACCGCGGGTTGAAGTTCGTCTCCGCGCCCGAGTTGAGGGCGCGGCCGGATATTGCTGTAGCAGACCGTACGCCGTGGGTCATTGCAGTCTTCATGGGCCTCGTCGGGCTGCTCCTGCTCGTCGCCTGCGCGAATGTCGCCAACCTGTTGCTCGTGCGCGCGACTCGGCGCCAGTCCGACATCGCTCTGCGTCGCGCGTTAGGCGCCAGCGCCGGCCGCGTCGTGCGCCAGCTCGTGACGGAAAGCATCGTCCTCGCGCTGCTCGGTCTGGTACTCGGTGCGTTCGTGGGCCGCGCCGCACTCGCGTGGGTGAATGGGCTGCGTCTCTCACTCGACGTGCCGGTAGCGTTCGGACTGGAGATGAATTGGCGCGTTTTCGGCTTGGCGGCGCTGGCGGCGGCGGTCGCTGGTGTTGTGGCCGGCCTTGCTCCCGGCTTCTTCGGCGCGCGTGTCGGTTTGGCCGGCTCGCTCAGCGAAGCAGGACGGGGCGGCAGCAGCTCCCGCGTCCGGCGCCGCGCGCGACAGGGACTCGTGGTTGCTCAGGTGGCGGGTTGTGTCGTGCTTCTTGTTTTTGCCGGGCTCTTCACGCGCAGCGTGCGTGAATTGCTCTCGAGCGATCTCGGGTTCCGCACGAGCCGACTGATTCTGATGGACGTCGATGTGAGCCTGCAGCGATACGACTCGGTCCGTGGAGGCGCGTTTTTTAGCGAGCTGCGCCAACGAGCCCGCGAGCTTCCCGGTGTGCGCGACGCCGTGATGGCAGTGTCCGTACCATTCGGCGGCAATATCTCGTCGGCCGATATCAGGCTGGAAGTTCCAAGTGCCGCGCTGGTCGAGGGGACGATGGAATCGCCGCGCAATATCGTGAGCGATGGATATTTTGCCGCGTTGGGCTTCCGTCTCGTACGCGGGCGCGAATTCACCGCGCAGGACAACTCGACAGCGCCGCCCGTTGTGGTCATCAACGAAGCCTTTGCGGCACGTGTGTGGCCTAACGAAAATCCCATCGGCAAACGGCTGAGCACGGAGGCCAATGGTCCACTGGCGGAAGTGATCGGCGTGGTCAGTAACAGCAAGTTTCTATTTGTGAATGAAACGCCGCGGCCTTTCGTGTACGAGCCGCTTGCACAGCGCTACCAAGCGGCTCGCAGCCTGCACCTGGTGACCGGCGTGTCGGCTCAGGCGATTGCCGGTCCCTTGCGTCAGATCGTGCGCGAGCTGGACGCCGGGATGCTCGTCTCACCCATCCGCACGATCGAATCGCATCTGCGCAACGGCCTCGCCTTTTTCTTCATCAGGCTTGCCGCAACGCTCGCCACCGCACTCGGGATCATTGGACTGGTGCAGGCTTTGGTCGGGTTGTACGGCGTTCTCGCCTTCACCGTGAGCCTCCGTACACGTGAGCTGGGTTTGCGCATGGCGTTAGGCGCGTCGCGTGGCACAGTCTTGCGGTCGGTCTTTGCCGAGGGCGGTGCGCTGGTCGGGTCAGGGCTCCTTATCGGAATCGCGCTTTCGGCCGGAGCCGCGCGCGTCGCGCGCGCCGTCCTGATCGGAGTCGGACCGACCGATTTCATCGCGTACGGGGGGACGTGCTTGCTGCTTGGCGTTTGCGCCGTCTTCGCGTGTTACATCCCGGCGCGCCGTGCCGCGCGGCTGGAGCCCGTCGCCGCGCTCCGCTTCGACAGGTGAGGCGTTTCAATCAGCGACAGATTCTCTTTCTTGGTGTTCGCATCACTGAGAAGCACCCTCTCGTCGAACATCAAACGAAACACAGTCCGGCCAGCATAGCGTCCGCTGACGTCGAGCGTCATCTGCCCACGCTTAACGTCGTCGAGGTCGATATCCGCGACCAGGAGCGTGGGCTCGTCGAAGCGAGCTCTTGAGCCAGCTTGCCGAGCCGAGTCCTCATGCGCCCCGTGGCGACTGCCTAACGTGCTGGTGGGGTCGGCACCTGCCCGCGAAGCTCGCCCAGGGCCTTGCGCAGCTCGGCTAGCTCATCGCGATGGGTTCTCGTCGGCGGATACAGCGAGCCTTGCTGCGCACCTTCGCCGTTGAAGCTCCCGGCCAGACCGTTGAGTCGCGACATGATCGAGCGATTGCCCGCCTGCAAGCGGCGCTGCACGGTGGTCAGCCGATTCAGCTCGGTGCTGTCTGCACTCGCCTGCTGTCGTTTCGCCACGATCGTGATCAGCATCCCTGCTGCCTCGCGCTGCAGATCGCGCACTTCGACGAGGAACGTCTCGCGCTCGCGATGTTGCGCGAGCGTGAGCGGCAGCAGCGGATCACCTTTGACTCGCACGAGTTGCGAGACTTTGAGCGCGCCTGCTTCGATTGTCACCGTGTAAGTCCCGGGCGAGACGAAGGGGCCGCGATCGTCCGTCGGATGCGGAGGGACAGGAAGGCTGCTGCGGCGCGCCGGCGATGTATCGGGCGTGAATGGCGGTGGGTCGTGCCGCAGATCCCAACTCGCGCGCTGAATCGCGCCCGCTTCACCCGGGATCTTGAAGCTGCGAATCACCTTCCCGTTAGGTGCGGTGACACTGAGCTTCGCGTCAGAAGCCGTCTGGCTGAAGTAATAGTATATGACGGCACCGTCCGGAGGGTTCTCCCCCGCGTACGCGCCCTGCGCCCTGTTCGAATAGTCTTCCCAGTACTGGAAGATCGTCGCGTCACGGATGGGGAATATGTGCGCCGGAGCTGAAGCGACTCGCGGCGACCAGTCCGCGATCGGTCTCGCGTCGTCGAGGATCCAGATGCTGCGGCCGTGAGTGCCGATGACGAGATCCTTTGTCGTCGGATGCACCAGTATGTCGTCGTAGCGCGTCGTCGGCAGATTGGCGCCGAGCTTCTGCCATGTCGCGGCGCTGTCGCTGCTCACGAACAGCGCGAACTCCGTTCCAGCGAACAACACGTGCGCCTTGCCGGTCCACTCGTGCACTGTACGCAGCGGATGCTCGTTAGGCAGGCCATTGACGGCCGGCGTCCATGTCTTTCCGAAATCGACGCTGCGAAAGAGGTACGGCGTGAAGTTGCCTTGACGGTGACCGTCGAACGCGACATAGGCCGTTCCGCGTGCCGCACTGGATGCAACGACTCGCGTGACAAACGTCCCGTTTGGAACGCCAGTGAAGTTCGCCGTGACGTTGGTCCACGTAAGCCCGCCGTCGCGCGTCACCTGCACGTTCCCGTCATCAGTGCCGACCCAAAGCACGCGCGCATCCACCGGTGACTCGGAGATCGTCGTGATCTCACCGAACGATGATTCACCGTCGTTGCGAGCGAGCGCGATGTTGCGCCCGAGGATGCCCATGAGCGGGAGGGTGTCACGATCGATCTGTCGCGTTAGGTCAGGGCTGCGCGTCCATGTGTGCCCACGGTCCTTCGACGTGAACAGGCGATTGCCTCCGACGTAGACCGTGCCGGCCGTGTGCTGCGACGCGACGATTGGCGCCGTCCAGTCGAAGCGATACGGACGCTCGCCTGGCGGTGGATTCGGCACGACGTCGAGCCTGTCTCCCGTTTGAACGTCCACGCGTTGCATGCTTGCGTTCTGCGAGCTGCTGAAGACGAAGCGCGAGTTGAAGGGATCCGCCTGTTGGTACATCCCGTCACCGAACCCGATCTGCTTCCAGTCTTCATTGATGATACCTAACCAGTGCCGAGTGGCGCTCGGTCCCATCCACGAATGGTTGTCCTGCAGCCCACCGTAGATCCAATATGGCTCGCGCCTGTCTACGCTGATGGCATAGAACTGCCCGATGGCGAAGTTGTTGAGGCGAATCCAGGTTTCGCCCAAGTCCCACGATTCGTGCAGGCCACCGTCGCCGCCAAGAAGCACATGCCGCCCGTCGCGCGGATCGATCCAGAGCGCGTGGTGGTCTGTCTTGAGTCCGACATCGTAGACCGGCGACGCTGGGAGATTGCGGAACGTCCGGCCGGCGTCTTCACTGCGAAAGTTCGTGGTGCCTAACACCCACACTCTGCGATCGTTGGACGGATCGAGGTAGATCGAACTGTAGTACATCGGTCGAGGATTCACGCTGCTCATTTTGCGCCATGTGTCGCCGCCGTCTTCGCTGCGATAGGTGCCGCCTTCGCGAGGGTGCTCGATCGTTGCGTTGAGGATGCGGCCGTTGCCGCGCGCGATTGCCAGGCCGATGCGTCCCTTGTCGCCGGCCGGGATGCCGTTCGTGAGCATGTGCCATGTCGCGCCGCCGTCGCTCGTCTTATAGACGGCGCTCCCCGGCCCTCCGCCGTTCATGCCCCACGGGCTGCGCAGCCGCTGATACGCCGCGGCGTAGAGCGTGCTCGGGTCGTTAGGATCCATCACCATGTCGACGACGCCGGTGAGTGTGTCGACAAAGAGCACCTTTTGCCATGAACGGCCTGCATCGATGGTCTTGAAGACGCCGCGGTCGGCACTCGGCTTCCAGAGGTTGCCTAACGCTGCGACGTAGGCGACGTTTGGATCGGTCGGGTGCAGTGTGATGCGGCCGATATGACGCGTCTCGTCCAGGCCAACATGGGTCCATGTCGCGCCGGCGTCGCTGGAGCGATAGACACCGTTGCCCCACGACGTGCTCTGCCTGTTGTTCTGCTCACCGGTTCCGGCCCAGACGATCTTGTTGTCGCCGGTGAAGATGGCGATGTCGCCGAACGTGCTTACGGGCTGGTTGTCGAAGATCGGCGTCCAGGTCGTGCCCTTGTTCGTGGACTTCCAGATCCCGCCACTCGCGGCGCCGATGTAGATCGTACTGGGATCGCCGGATGGGACCTCTATATCATGGATGCGGCCACCTAACGCCGCGGGCCCGATCGACCGGAACCGGAGTTTGTCGAAGGGTGTCTGTGCGGAAGTTGCGCCTGAGGCGAAGGTGCTCAGTGCGACCGCGCTGAGAAACTTGGCGAAGTTCGACATTGGTCCATCGTATGGAAACGATGTGACCGATTTGCACCCGATATCATGGCTCGTCAAGAAACGCGAGAACGCAGATGACCTTATTCGTATCTCAGCGCTTTCATGGGATCCACGCGTGATGCGCGCAGAGCTGGAACGTAGCCCGCACCAAGCGCCACGGCTGTGAGCAGCACGGCAGCGATCGAGAGGACCACCGG
>DATBKN010000444.1:0-1521 GCA_036555845.1 Gemmatimonadaceae bacterium
ACCGAGGCAGCTGCTCGCCCCGGGGTTCGTGAGCGACGTGGCCGACGCGCTCGAGGAGAGCGGGATCGATCCACAGCGGCTCGTGCTGGAAGTCTCCGAAGGCGCGCTGGCGCGTACCGCAGCCGACGCGCTCGGCCGGCTGCGCGAGGTGCGCGCGTTAGGTGTGCGCCTGGCGATCGACGACTACGGGATCCGCAGCGCCACGCTCGGTGATCCGTCCGACATACCTGTCGACATCCTCAAAATCGACCGCACCTTCATCAGCCAGCTCACGCGGCGGCCAGAAGATCACGCTGCGACGCGCGCCATGATCGCGTTAGGGAAGCTCAAGCGCCTGCGCACGATCGCCGAAGGCATCGAACGCGAGGAGCAGCTCGCCGAGTTGCTGCGTTTCCGCTGCGAGTACGGCCAGGGGAGCCTCTTCGCCGAGCCGCTGCCCGCCGAGCACTTCTTCAGTCTCCTGCAGCGGGACTGATCTGCGTGGCGGGCGTCAGCGGCGCACCGCCGGCCACCGGCGCGGACGCGACGATGATTTGCGGCTCGACGTACTCCTTGCGGTACAGCCTAACGAGTTCCAGGAAGTATTCGATCGCGAGCGGTCCCAGGAGAACACCTAACAAGCCGAAGTACTTCACGCCGGCGAAGGCGCCCACGAGCGTGATCATCGGGTGGATATTCGACACACGCTTGTAAACGATCGCTCGGATCACGTTGTCGATGTTCCCCGCTGCGAGGATGCTGATGGCTGCCAGTGTGAGCGCGGCGCCGAAACGCGCCTGCACGAGGAGAATCAGCACGCCGGGAACCCACACCAGCCCGCTGCCGATCACCGGCAGAATCGACGCAAAACCAGCGAGCACGCCCCAGACCACCGCTCCCGGCACGCGCACAATCCAGAAGCCGAAGCCGATGATCGCGCCCTGCATTAGCGCCACGAAAAACGTGCCGATGAGGGTGGCGCGCGTAACGCTGAAGAAGCGGTCGCGTAGCTCGTCGGCCGAGGCCGCTGAGAACGGAAGGTAGCCGCGAAAGCGAATCCAAGTGTCGCTGCCACTCAAAAGCAGGTAGTACAGACCGAAGAACGCGATGATCAGAGTTAGAGTCGCTTGCGCGGCGCCGCCAAGGACCGTCACTGCCTGACGAGAAAGCCATTGCGCGATCGTCCCGCTCGCCTTCGCGACTTCGCCGCCGACGTTCACGCGTCCGATGTGCAACGTCGCGAGCTTATCCAGGAGCGCCGCGTCGCGGGCGGCGCGCAGCGCCTCAGGTGCCTGATCGACGACCATGCCGACGAGCATGACGATCGGCAGCACGAGAAGCAGAATCGCGCCAAGGAGCGTGATCGCGGCTGCGAGGTGTCGGAAACGCAGCCAACGCACGAGCACTTCGTACGTGGGCTTGCATATGACATAAAGCACCGCCGCGCTCAGCAAACCAATCATGTACGGCGCGAGCAATACAAGAATCGCCACCCCGGCGATGGCGATCAGTAACGCGGCGCGAGTTTGCGGAGAGTGGATG
>DATBKN010000445.1:0-10719 GCA_036555845.1 Gemmatimonadaceae bacterium
TCGTGGCGCTCGGCACCGTGGTGTGCCTCGCGCGTTCGGCCCCGAAGGACGCGCTGGCTCGCTGGCAGCGCTTGCTCGATGCCTTGTTAGGCACGGATCATGGCGACCAGCCGGTTCCCGGGCGCTTCTTCGATCGCTGCGCGGTCATTGCGGCGACGTGGACCCTCATCGTGACGCTCGTCCTCGTCGTTTTCGTGTACCAGCGGATCCCGCATGTCCCGGACGAAATCGTGTACGTGATGCAGGCGCGGTACTTCGCGGCCGGGCAGCTGGTGCTCTCGCCGCCCCCCGTGCCGCCGGCGTTCGACATCGACCTCATGTACCTCGATGCGCAACGCTGGTTCTCGCCTGTGCCGCCCGGGTGGCCCGCGCTCCTCGCACTGGGGGCAGCCGCACGGATTGCATGGGTCGTCAATCCGCTGCTGACGGCTTTGGCAGTGTTACTGGCGCACTCAGTATTGCGCGAGATCTATCCGCCGCGCGTGGCGCGCGGTGCGACACTGCTGCTCGCCCTTTCCCCGTGGTTGCTCTTTCTTGGCATGAGCTTCATGGCCCATGTGCCGACGCTCGTCTTCGCGCTCGCCGCGGCGTTAGGCGTTGCCCGCGCGCGCCGCACTGGGTCGCTCGTGGCTGCGTTCGCCGGCGGGCTGGCGGTCGGCGTCGTCAGCCTCATGCGGCCGCTCGAAGGACTGGCCGTGGCACTCCTGCTTGGTCCCTGGTCGCTCAGCGCGCGGGGTCGTCGCTGGCGCCTAGCACCAAGTGCAGCGCTGGTGTTCGGGACCGTGATCGCCGCAGCGCTGGTGCGACCATACAACGCCGCACTCACGGGTTCAGGATCCCTGTTCCCGATCACGATGTACGTCAACAAGTACTACGCCCCAGGCGCGCTCGATCTTGGCTTTGGTCCGAACCGTGGACTTGGCTGGCCCGGACTCGACCCATTCCCCGGACATGGCGCGCGAGACGTAGTCGTCAATGCGATCCTGAATACGTACCTAAGCAATGTGGAGCTGTTTGGATGGGCGACTGGGTCGCTCGTCCTCGTGCTGGTGTTGCTCGTGGTACGACGGCTCTCGCGGCCGGACTGGTGGATGCTGGCCATACTGTTCGTGATCGTCGGCATACATTCGTTCTTTTGGTTCAGCGGGGGGCCGGACTTCGCGGCGCGTTACTGGTTTCTCACGATCGTCCCGCTGTGCGCGCTCACCGTGTCGGCGGCGCGGCGCCTAACGAGTGGCCCTGATGCTCGCGCGCGAACATCGTTCGCTCTCGCCGCGCTCTGCGCGTCCGCTATGCTGACCTTCGTGCCCTGGCGTTCAGTCGACAAGTACTGGCACTTCCGTCGCATGGATCGTGGCATCGAGCGGCTGGCCGAGCTGCGCGGCATGCGCGGTGGTATTGTTCTCGTGCGAGGGCTCCGACACCCGGATTATCACGCTGCGGCGATTTTCAACCCACTCGACTTGCGTGCCGGCGTCACACTGTTCGCGTGGGATCGCAGTCGCTCCGTGCGCGAAGCGGTGCTGCGTGCCTACCCTGATCGCGCCGTGTGGTACGTCGACGGGCCGACGGTGACACAGCGGGGCTACGAAGTGAGCGCCGGACCGCTGCCGCCGGGCTCCCTCGCCCCGGAGCGCATCGCCTCGGACGAGTGGGAACGCATAACGATTCGTGATCGGCGACGCTGACGCTGCGTCCGGACCGGCCCTGTCGGTCGTCGCCGTGGTCTTCGCCGGCGGCTCGGCGATCGTGCGGTTTCTCGAGGCATTACGGAAACAACAGGGGCTCTCGGGTCCGCTCGAGATCATCGTCGCGGCGGCGCACGACACTGTCGACGCGCGGGCCGTGCACGCCGTGACGCCGAATGCGCGAGTGCTGCGCGGGCCCATCGGCGCGCATCCGGCTCAGTTGCGCGCGTTAGGCGTGGGCGTGGCATCCGCGCCGATTGTGGCCTGTACCGAAGACCACTGCATCCCCGCACCGGACTGGTGCATGCGGATTCTCGCGGCGCATCAGGGGCCAGCCCTGGCTGTCGGCGGCGCGATTCAGAAGCTGCAGCCAGATAGCGCCATCGCATGGGCTGCGTACCTTTTGGAGTACGCGCGCTTCATGCCGCCGCTGGAAGGCGGTCCGGCGCACTATGTCTCCGACTGCAACGTGAGCTATAAGCGCTCGACGCTCACAGAAATCGCCGGCACGTGGCACAGCGCCTTTCACGAGACGAGCGTGCACGGCGCACTGAGGCAGCGTGGAGGCGCCACGGCGATCATGCTGGACCCGACGATCGTCGTGTACCAGTCGCGGCATCCTGACGCGGGGTCGTTTTTCGCCGAGCGCTTCGATCATGGGCGGCTCTTCGCGCGATTGCGCGCGGCGACGTACGGAACGGCGGGACGTCTGGCGTATGCGGTGGCCGCGTTAGGTCTTTCGCCGCTGCTCGTCCTGCGTGCGTTCGCACGGGCCTGGCGGCAGCCTGACGCGCGTGTCGGGGCCCTGCGAGCGCTCCCGTATCTGGTGGTTGGCTCGACGTGCTGGAGCGTTGGCGAAAGCGTGGGCGCGATCACGGCGGCGAGGCCGCGATGACGGCAGAGTGGGACTGGGCCGCGTTAGGTGTCCGCTGCCCTCGCTGTCTCGGCGCGCTGCACGCCACGCCGGAATGGCTCGAGTGCGTCGCCTGCACGGCGATCTTTCCCGTACTATACGGAATTCCGGACCTGCGCACCGGGCAGGATCCGTATCTGAGCAAGAAGGATGACCTGGCGGCCGCCACGGCGCTGGCCGCGCGTGCGGAGAAAATGGATTTCCGCTCGCTGCTCGCGTCGTACTATGAGACCAACGACAAAGTCCCCGCTTCGCAGGTCGCGTTGTTCACGCACGGAACTGTCGCCGCGGGAGAGCGCGCCGAACGAACGCTCGCCGCGTGGGAACGACAAGACGCGCGCGCAGCAACGCGTCCGCGTGAAGGTGCGACGCTGCTCGATGTGGGATGCGGTACCGCGCCGCTCGCCATCGCGGCAGCTCGCCGCGGGTGGCGCGCGATCGGTCTGGACGTGGGTCTGCGCTGGCTCGTGCTGGCGCGCAAACGTGCAGACGAAGCGGGCGTTGCCATCCCGCTGGTTTGCGCGAATGCCGAAGTGCTTCCGTTTTGCGACGGTGCGGCCACGCGGGCCGGCGGCGAATCGATACTCGAGAACGCGAGCGATCCGGACCAGACGCTGCATGAGTTGGCGCGCGTACTTGGCCATGGCGGGCGGTTGTGGCTGACGACGCCTAACAAGCGCTCGCTAGGTCCCGATCCGCACCTTGGCGTGATGGCGGGTGGCTGGTGGCCGGAAAGCTGGCTCAAACGCCACGCCGAGCGCGCCGGCAAGGTCTATCCAGCGCGCCGTCTCTTTACCACCAGCTCGCTGCGACGCTCGCTGGAAGCCGCCGACTTCGCGCACGTGATCATCGAGCTGCCGGATGTTTCGGATGCACAAAAGGCATCGCAGTCCTTCGTGATGCGCAGCGCGATCGGCGCCTATCAGCTCGTCAAGCGCGTTCCTGTCGCGGGGCGCATGCTGCGGAGCGTGGCGCCGACGTATCTCGTGACGGCGACGCGCACGTGAGCGGCTGGGCGGAGGCGTATGCTGGACGTCGGGCCGTGGTGTTGGGCGCGTCCGGTTTCATTGGACGTTGGGTCGTTCGCACTCTCGTCGAGCGCCGCGCCTATGTAATCGCGGTGGGACGAGATGCTGATGCCGTTCGTGTCGCGGTTGGCGCAAAGAGCTCGCCGCAGCAACTCGAGGTGTACGACTTTGCGCGGCCGTTGGCGTCAGGCTGGCTCTCGGCGCTCAATCCAGACGTGGTGTTCAACCTCGCGGGTTATGGCGTGGATCGCTCGGAGCGGGACGTGGCGCTCGCGCGACGATTGAATCGCGATCTCGTCGCCGAGCTGAGCGATGCTGTCGCCTCGTTAGGCGAGTCCGAGTGGCGCCACGTGCGTCTCGTGCACGTCGGTTCGGCGCTGGAATACGGCACAACGGGTGGCGTCCTGCACGAGGAATCACCCACCGCCGCGACAACGCTCTACGGTGAGACCAAGCTCGCGGGCACTACTGCTCTCGTGGAACGCGCGCGCGCATCGCAAACGCGCGCGATCGTCGCTCGGCTCTTCACGGTGTACGGCGCCGGCGAACACGCCGGCCGGCTCTTGCCGACGATACTCGGCGCAGCTGCGCGCGGGGCGGATGTTCCGCTCAGCGATGGTCTGCAGCGGCGCGACTTTGCGTACGTCGAGGATGTCGCCGAAGGTCTTTTACGCCTCGCTGTTTCGAGTGCTCAGCCGGGCGAAGTCGTGAACCTGGCCAGCGGCGTTATGCAGCCGGTGCGCAAGTTCGTCGAAGCCGCGGCGGCCGTCGCGGGCGTGCCGCGCGAGCGGCTGCATTTTGGCGCGGTGCCGACGCGTCCAGAGGAGATGGCGCATACCGGCGTGAGCGTTGAACGTCTCGAGGAGCTGACGGGCTGGCGGCCGTCGCACGATTTGCAGTCCGGCATTCGGCGGACGTTGATGCGGCTTTCAACTGAGGCCTAACGTTAGGTCGCCTGCGCGCTCGCGGGTGCACGTGGCAATAACGGATCCCCGCGGCCAAGCAAGAAAGCGATCAATCCACCGGCGAGCCCGCCGATGATGATGATCGCCTCGAAGACGAGGCCGACGGCGAGCGCCATGGCCCCAGGGACTCCGAACGGAGCGAAGAGGACGATCTGTGCGGCTTCGCGCACGCCGATGCCCCCCTGTGTCACTGGAGCGAGGCCCGAGATTTTGGCCAGCGGCCAGACGAAGAGCCAGACGTACAGCGGGATGTCGATGCCGATCGTCAGGCCGAGCACGTAGTTCAACACGACGAGCAGCGCTTGCAGCAGCATTCCCATCGCGATCGCGGCGATGATCGCCTGCGGGCGCCGAGCCGTGGAGCGGAGCGCACGGCGCACGTGCACGAGCTTGCGGCGGACCTTGAACGGCAGCTTGCGCACGGGGAAGCGCGTCACGACGATGAGTCCGACGGCACCGGCAACGGTCAGCATAACGCCTAACGAAACGAAGACGGCGCGGCTGCGCTCGTCCAGCGCGCGCGGCGAGAGCACCGCTCCGATCGCGGCGACGGCTCCGAGGCTCACGATGTCGCCGACGCGATCGACGAGGCTCCCAAGGACCAGCGCGCTCTTGGAGCGTGCCGCGCGCATCGCCACACCAGCGCGGACGACGTCGCCGCCAACGATCGATGGCAAAAACGTGTTGCCGAAAAGGCCGGCATAGTACGCCCGAGCAGCCACGCGAAACGGCAGCCCGGCACCCGCTGTATTCGTGACGAGACGCCACTTCGCGATGCCGATCATGTGCAGCGAGAGATACGCCGCGAGCGCCACGGGCCACGACCACAGCGGCATACGGCGCAGCGCTTCGACGAGATCATGGAACGGAAGCGCGATGACAAGGAGCGCGAGGATCACCGCGCTCACTGCGAGGCGCATGGCCGGACGCCGCCACAGCGGCACCCGCGCGACCACCGGAGCGCTCACCAGCGCGATTCGCCGGCCGGGCGGCGAGCGCCTAACGCTTCATCGGGCTCGGGCACGGGCGCGTCGAACTCCTGCTTGCGCAGGCGGTAAAGCGTCTCCTCGAGCATCTTGCGGTTGTTCGCGATGAGGTCGGCGACGAGACCGATGAGCAGAACCTGGAAACCGACGATGATGAGAATCGCCGCCAGGATCAGCGACTGGATGTGTCCGACCCGCTCCCCGAAGAAATAGAAGTAGACGAAGCGCAGTCCGGGAATGATGCCTAACGTGATCAGCAGCATACCCAGCGCGGAGAAAACACGCAGCGGCTGGTACATCGCGTACGCGCGGATGATCGTGATCCCGGATTTGCGGATGTAATGCGGGATGCTTTTCATCAGCCGCGACGGCCGCGTTTGCTGATTGATTCCGATGGGTACGAACGTGACAGCGGCGCGGCGCGCTCCGGCCTGAATGAGCGTCTCGAGCGTGTACGAATAGTTGCTCAGCACGAGCGTCTTGAGCGCGGCGTCGCGCGAGAACGCGCGGAATCCGCTCGTCGCGTCAGGCGTCTCCAGCTCGGCCGCGCGTCCAATCACCCAACTGCCGAACGTCTGGAGGCGGCGCTTGAGCCAGGAGAAATGCGGCAGCGCAGCGACGCCGCGATCACCGACGACGACTTCGGCGCGCCGAGCGAGAATCGGCTCGACCAACAGCTCGATGTGCGAAGCCTGGTACTGATTGTCGGCGTCGGTGTTGACGATGATGTCCGCACCAGCGCGAAGCGACGCCTCGAGTCCTGCGATAAACGCAGCGGCGAGTCCTCTGTTGCGCTCGAAGTGCACGACGTGATGCACGCCATTCGCGCGTGCGACCGCCGCGGTATCGTCTCGGCTACCGTCATCGATGATGAGGTATTCGATGACGTCGATCCCCGGCATCGAGCGCGGCAGATCCCGCAACGTCGCGGGGAGCGTCGCTGCCTCGTTGAAGCATGGGATCTGAATAATGAGCTTGGTCACGCCTTCTCCAGCGTACAGACGATGATGTCACCACCGCCGACTGTCCCTCGAAAAACGCGTGCCTGCCGGCAATCGCGACGGATTACCGCGGCGATATCCGGAGAGCGGCTCTCAAGGTAGCGAGGGAAGGTATACAGCACCCAGGTGCGCGGCGCGGAGTCGCGCGCCTGCGCCAGCTGCAGCGCCGTTTCGACGTTGGGCCAGGGGAGCTGCCACAACTGCGAGTACGGATCCGCCGGTACACCGCTCGAGACGACGGCATCGCTCGGCCCCTTGGTCGCGAGCACATAACGCATGGCGCCTTCGAAGTCCTGCTTCGGGTAGCGGTAGTTTGGAATCAACGATACCGCCGAGAGCACGATGACCGCGGCGACGGCGGCCGTTGCCAGACGATCCGCGTTTGCGAAGACACGCCACGGACTGCGCCGCGCGATCCACTCGGCGACGGCAAAGCCGCCGCGCACAACGATGATGAGGGCGGGCCCGATCGCGAAGAAGAAGAAGCGCGGATACATCGTGCCGCGGGCCGCGAAGGCGCCGGCGATCGTCACAAACATCGGCATGATCAGCAGGAGGACGAATGCTGGCGCGCGGCGCCACATGCTGATGAGCCCAGCGCCGACGCTGAGCGCGCCTAACGTAAGCGCCACGACGCCAGCGGCGATGATCCCGCCGCTCAACCCCAGCAAGAGAACGCGAACTGTTTCCAGCGCGGCCCAGCGCGTCGTCGAGACGCCGACGAGGTTGGACGGGCGATTGACGAAGTAGTCGATGACCTGCGGGAGCATTGCCGCGTAGAGCTGCAGCGTGAACACAGCCGCGAGAACAAAGCCGATCGCGGCGCGGCGCACTATCGTCCCGCGCGACGGCGATTTGTGCGCGATGAACAACAGAAAGATGGCAATCGCCAGAGCGTGGCCGACGACGATGAGCACCGCCGTTAGGTGCGTGAATGCGGCCAGCGCCGCGAGTATGGCGTACCACACCCACACGCGCATCCCGCCGTCGCTCAGGCCGCGCAGTGCGAGCCATGTGAGCACGATCGCGAAGAAGGCCATTGCGCTGTAGCCACGCGCATTCTGCGAAAACCACACGTGATGATAGGAGACTGCCAGCAACGCACAGGCGAGGAGCGCTTCGCGCGGCGGCACGAGGCGGCGAGCCAGGGCATAGAGCGCTGGAACCGCCGCGACGCCGAAGAGAAAGGACGGAAGCCTAACGCTCCACGCCGATTCGCCGAAGATTCCGCGCGTGATATGAGCGAGCAGCGCGTACAGCGGATGGTGGTTGTCGCCCCAGTACTCGGTGAGGATGCTGCCAACAGGCGACCGGAACGAGCGTACGAGGGAGTAGATCTCGTCGATCCACAAGCCCCCGTTCAGCCCAATTCCGCGTGCAACAGCGGCGACCAGCACGAGAAGGCCTAACGCGAGCCACGGGACCGCGTCGCTCAGCGGCGCGGTGGCTCGCATGTCACCCCGATCGCCTGGGATCAATCCTCCACGACGTGCGTGGCGAAGATCTTCCGATACTCCGCCCATTTGCTGTGATCGAAGGAGCCGTTGCCGTTCAAACAGTTCGTTGCGGAATACGCCATATACAGCGCGTGATGTGTGTTGTCGTGCGCGAAGAGACCCTGGCGCCCGTAAACCAGCAGATTTGGTGTCGATGCGGCCCAGTCGTCCAGCGCGCCGAAAGGAACCTCGTAGCCTTTGAGGTAGACAGGATACGCTTGCTTGAGTCGTCGCACGTGCACGGCGATCGGAGGACGCGCCAGCGGAAGCCCGGCGCGCGCCATGTCAGCGGCGACGAATTTACCGAGCGCCTGATCGTCCATCGTCCACAGATCGTCGTTGGTGGAGCAGGGAAGCTCGGCACAGAGCACCGTCGTTCCACGCGGCTCCGAAAGCCCAAAGTAGTTCTTCGGCTCGGACAATCGTGTGACGCGCACGTTCGATTCGGGAAAGTAGTGCGCATCTGTTGGCGTGAAGCGGTCGACATCGAGCTGCAGGTACACGAGCACCATCTGCCGGTAGCTGATCTGACCAGCCGCTGAGAGGACGCGCTCGTCAGGCGCCGGCGCCATGCAGCGCGCGAGCAGCGTGATTGGAATCGTCGACCAGATATGGTCCGCGTTGATTTGACGCGAGCTGCCGTTTTTCTGTGCCGTGACTGTCCAGGTGTAACCTGGTTCCTGCGCGCGTTCAATTCGCGCGGCGCTCCAGCCCAACGCCAGCTCTGCGCCTAACGAAGTTGCTGCGCGCGCGTAGGCTTCGGAGATCTGGCCATAGCCGCGCCGCATGTAGTAGAAGTTGCCGCCGCCGGGTGGCTTGATCAGCCGTTTGATCAGCTTGCCGAATGAGCCAGCGGACACGCGCTTGCGCGCCTGGATGCCCGAGAGCAGTTCGGGCTCGTGCCCCCACAACTTCCGCGCGTACGGAAAGTAGAAGTGGTTGCACATGGTCGGGCCGAGGTTCGCCATCAACACAGAGGCGAACGTCTCGCCTTCCGGCGGTTTGCTCAGCTTGCGCCTAACGAGGTCGCGCAGCATGCCGGCGGCGAAGCCTTTATCCAGACGGCGTAGCAGGTCCAGCGTCTGAATCGGAAAGTGCAGCCACTTGCCACGCAGCCGGATTCGTCCGTGACGCACGCGATCGCGAAAATCGTCGCCTAACAACTGCTGGATGTCGCGCAGAACGTCGGGATCCACGGCGTGATGCAGCCGGTGGCTGCCGTAGTCGAGCCATTGATCGCCCCAGAAGAAGCTGCCGGCGTTGCCGCCCACGACGTCCTGTCGCTCGAGCAACGTGACGGTCGCCTTGCCGGTTCGGCGCAACTGATACGCGGCTCCGCAACCTGCGGGCCCGCCGCCTAACACGACGACGTGCGGCAACCGACTCATCGCGATTTCGTTTCGGCGATACTGGGCGCGGGCGCCTGCTCGCCCGTTGCGCGGGCGAGCCAACCTCGATACCACTGCGCCGTATCGCGAAGCGAATCGTCCAGCGTGTACTTCGGCTCCCAGTGCATGCGGCGGCGCGCCTTCGCGCAATCGAGGTACTGCCTCTGTATCTCATTCGTCGCCTGATTGCGTATCGTCAGCGGCAGGTGCGGCTTGCCTAACACTTCGAGGATCTTCTGCGCCATCGCCGTGACCGACATCGGGGTTTCCGTCCCGAAATTGAACGCCTCACCGACGAATCCCGGCTCACCCATGCGCTCTGCGAGCGCGAGATACGCGTCGACGGCATCCTTCACATAGAAGTAGTCGCGCACGAACGTGCCATCGCTACGGATGACTGGAGACTCATCCAAGAGCGCCGAGCGTATTGTGCCAGGAACCAGGCGGTTGAAATTGAGATCGCCGCCGCCATACAGGTTGCCGCAGCGCGTGACGGCCACGGGCAGCTTGAACGACGCGGCGTACGCGAGTGAGATCAGGTCGGCGCAGGACTTGGACACATCGTACGGGAAGCGCCCGACAAGTGGCGTGTCTTCGGTGTACGGCAGCTTTTCGTGCTCGCCGTACGCCTTGTCGCTGGAGGCGACGATGATGCGCTCGATACGGCCGCCTAACGCGCGAGCGGCCTCCAACAGGACCCATGTTCCTTTGATGTTGGATTCGAATGTCGACAACGGTGAGCGCGACGCCGTGCCCACGATCGTCTGCGCCCCCAAGTGGAAGATCGTGTCGACTTCGTGTTCGTTGAGCGCGCGCAGCACAACCTCGGAGTCTTCCAGCTCGCCGCGCACGACCCGGCACCGGTCGAGTGTTCCCGCGGACACCGCTTCGCTATCTGGCACCCAGTCGCGCACCAGGCAGATGACGGTGGCGCCGCGGCGGACCAGTTCAGCCGTCAAGTGGGAGCCTAACAAGCCCGTGGCGCCACTCACGAAAACTCGCGCGTTGGTCCAGAGGGTCATGTCCAGTTCTTCCATGGGGCGCGTCCCTGCGCCCAAAGGGATTCCAGGAGGTCGCGCTCGCGAATGGTGTCCATTGGCTGAAAGAATCCAGCATGGCGAAAAGCCATGAGCTGACCGTCGCGCGCCAGCCGTTCCAGCGGTTCGCGCTCCAGGACCGTCTGGTCGTCGGCCAGGTAATCGAAGAGTCCTGGTTCGAAGATGAAGAAGCCGCCGTTGATCCAGCCGGCTTCGG
>DATBKN010000446.1:0-3946 GCA_036555845.1 Gemmatimonadaceae bacterium
CGGCGCGCGCGTGGATCGAGTATATCGCGAAGCCGAGTCCGCAGAGCTGGTACCGTGCGCACAATACGAGCATCGTCGCCGGCTACCTCAGTCGACTCTCCGACGCGCTCGGCGAGCACCGCCCCGAGCAGGTGTTCATGAACGTCGTGTTGTATCGCGTGCTCTATGCGCAGGGCCTCGTCGAGGGGATCGAGATGGGAAAGCTGGGCAGGATCCTCGCCGATCCGGATCTTCCGTCGGTCGATGTCCTGGTACACCTGCCCGACTTTTATCCGCGGCACTATCCGCTATCAGCCGAGGACGTGCGCGACGTTATGCACAAAGCGCATACCCTCGAGGAGTTGGCCGTGATCCTGCTCGACGACGTGTTCATCATCCCGCACCTAACGCCGCTCTACAAGCACGCTGCCGAGTGGTCCGGACGCCCGGAGCTGCTCACGTACCTCGTTCGCGGTGAGCCGGTGTACCCGACGCGTGACCCGCGCCCATGGCATCAGCTGCTGTTGCGGCGCGTGATCGTCTTCTTCTTGATTCTGTGGCAGAAGTTGGCGCGCAAGTAACACTCGAGCAGTCGCTCGCTGGTTTCCTCGCGATCGACAGACGTCTTGCGATCGCCGCGGGGCGCGAGCTGCCGTCCCGCGCGACAGGTGCCGTGCTCTTCGCCGATCTGGTCGGCTTCACGTCGCTGGTCGAGACGCTCGGCAACGAGCTTGGCCCGCGACGCGGCGCGGAGGAGCTCTCGCTGCACATGAGCCGTCTGTTCGAGCGGTTGACGGCGCACGTGCACGCGTGGGGGGGCAGCGTCATCACGTTCATCGGCGACGCAATGCTCTGCTGGTTCGCTGCGAGCGGCCTGCCTGACGAGAGCAGCGCGCGCGCTGCGCAGGCCGCGTTCGCGTTGCAGAACACCATCGATTCGTTCTCACAGGTACGCGCCGCGAACGGCCGCTCGATCGCATTCGCTCTCAAAGTGGGGATCGCGTCAGGCACCGTTCGCCGTCTGCTGCTTGGATCTGAAAGCGAGAGGCTCTACGATCTATTGGCGGGAGGTACCGTCGATCGCGCGGTGAGCGCGGCGAACAGCGCACGACCGGGTGAGGTTGTCGTAGCTCGCGAGACGCTACGACTGACGCCGCTACGTGCCTCACCGTACGCTGACGCGAACAGCGAGCATATCCCCGTTCTCCCCGGTGCAGCGGCGCCGGCGCCATCTCCATGGCCGGCCCATGAACCGAGCGTCGCGGCAGCCACACTCAGGCCATGGCTTCCGGCGGCCGTCTTCGAACGCCTGACTAGCGAGCAGTCCTTCCTCGCCGAGTTCCGCTCGGCGATCCCGCTCTTTCTGCATTTCGAAGGGATCGACGTCGACGCCGACGCGGCCGGTCCCGCCTTGGACACGTTCGTGCAGATCGTTGGTCGGCTCGTTAGGCACTATGGCGGCGAGCTGCTGCAGGTTGTCGCCGGCGACAAGGGCAACCACCTCTACGCCACGTTCGGTGTTCCCGTCGCGCACGACGACGACGAGGAGCGCGCCATGGCGGCCGCGCTGGAATTGCGAGACATCGCGGCGCGTTCGTCCGGCATCCAGTCGACGCGCATCGGCCTGAGCCGCGGACGTACGTTCGTGGGGCTCTTCGGCGCGCCCAGCCGGCACAGCTACGCCGCGTTAGGCGATACCGTGAATCTCGCCGCGCGGCTCATGGGACACGCGACGCCCGGGCAGGTGCTCGTCAGCGACCGGATTAAGAGCGATGCCGCCTTCACGTTCGTCGCGCGCGGCACAATTCAGGTCAAGGGCCGCGCCGAGCCCGTGGCGTTGAGAGAGCTCGTCGCGCGGCGCGACGATGCGCCCACTCGACGACGCGAGCACGCCGGTGAGCTCGTGGGCCGCGAGCGCGAGCTTGCGGAACTGTTGGCAGCAGTCAATGCGCCGCATGTAGCGTCCTTTGCGGCGGCGATCGACGGCGAAGCGGGTATCGGCAAGAGCCGCTTGTTAGGCGCGCTCGTGAGCAGCGTGCCCGGCGCACGCGTTCTGGCAGGATGGGCCGATTCCGTCGGGCATCAGTCCGCGTACCACGCATGGGTCGGCGTGCTGCGTTCCCTCGTTGGCGCTGTGAGCGAGACCATTGAGTCGCGACGCGAGTCGCTCACAGCACGACTTGCGGAGCTTGGACCGGAAGCCGCTCGGCGCGCACCGCTGCTCGCCCCGCTGCTGCGGTTGGAAATCCCGGACAACGACCTCACGGCGCAGATGACCGGCGACGTGCGCGCAAACAACACGCGCTCGCTCGTGGCTGACCTGCTCGCCTCTGCGGCGAAAGACGCCGCGCTCGTGCTCACCTTCGAAGACGCGCACTGGTTCGACTCCGCATCCTGGGCATTGCTGCGTGAAGTGCGCCGGCGCGTCGCCAACCTGAAGATCGTACTGACGGCGCGCCCGGTGAGTGAGCACGACGCCGCCGCCGCCGTGGAGTACCGCCGCTTCTTACAGGAACCGCATACGCTGCACGTACCGTTAGGCGCCCTGCCTGCGGACGACGCGCTGCTCCTCGCCTGCCGTCGACTCGGTGTCTCAACGCTGCCGCCGGCCGTGGGCCGCGCCGTCCGCCAGCGCGCGGAAGGAAATCCGCTGTACGTGCAGGAGCTCGTTCTCGCGATGTTGGATGCCGGTCACATCATCGTGCGAAATGGCGAATGCACGATCGCAAGCGGGCTCAAAGAAGAAGCGCTCGCAGAGTATCCCGAGACTGTCGAAGGCATCGTCGCGAGCCGTGTCGACCGGCTGTCTCCTGAGGAGCAGCTCACCGTCAAAGTCGCAAGCGTCTTTGGCCGGCGCGTGCCCGTCGACGCGTTGCGCGACGTGCATCCGGCTGCGCCGCACCGTGAGGCGCTCGACAAATGGCTCGCGACACTCGAGCAACGTGGTCTCACGTCGCCCGACGTCGTCGACGGCCGCGCGGCATTCACCTTTACGCACGCGATTCTCCAGCAGGTCGTGTATGACGGCCTTCTCTTCGCGCACCGGAAAGGGCTGCACCGATCCGTCGCCGAATGGATCGAGCGCGAAGAACGCGACCTGACGCCGCACTATCCGGCGCTGGCGCGGCATTGGGAAGTCGCGGGTGACGTCGTGCGCACGATCGATTACCTGGAGCGCGCAGGTGAACAGGCGACGCTGCTCTTCGCGAACGACGAGGCGGTCTCGTTCATAACGAAGGCGCAGCGGCTGGTCAAAGAGCAGGCGGCCGGCGACATTGCGCCGCGCGAGCGGCAGGCGAAGTGGTCTCGCTTGTTAGGCAAAGCGCTGCTCGGCTCCGGTGATATCGACGCCGGCTATGCCGCGATGCGCGAGGCGCTGCGCCTGCTGCGAAGGCCTGAGCCTGGACGCGGGCGAATGGCGCTCGGCCTTCTGGGGCACGTTGTCATTCAGACGGGGCACCGCCTGCTTGGCGCGCGCTGGCTCTCACGAGTCGGCGATCGCAACGCCGCGGTGGAAAGCGCGGAGATCTATCAGCTGCTCACGACACCGTACTTCGTGCGTGGTGACTGGTTAGGCGGCCTGTATTCCAACTGGTACTCCGCCAACATCGCGGAGCGATACGCCGCGGACGAGCGAAGTAGCGGGCTGCTGGCGCTCGCGCTCACCAACCTGGGCGGCGCGTGGCTCAACATCGTCCCCATCCGCCGCATCGGTGATTGGTACCTGCACGCCGCGCGCGAGCGCGCGCTGGTCGATGGCGACTTCAGGGCCCTCGGCTGGAATTATCTCGTCGAGGCGTCCGTGCGCGTGCTGAATTGCAACGTCGATGAAGCGCAAAGGCCGTTGGACGAAGCGCGCCGAATATTGCGCGAGCTGGGCGACAGCCGCCGCTGGGAAGAAGTGACGTATTTTCTCACGACATGGCATTTCTACTGCGGACGCTACGACGAAAGCGTAGCCGCCGCG
>DATBKN010000447.1:0-9375 GCA_036555845.1 Gemmatimonadaceae bacterium
ACACGCTCCATGAAGACGCGCGCTTCGGCACGTTTTCCCTGCTTGGCTTGCGAGAGTGCCAGCTTGTACAACGCGTTAGGCGCCCGTGGCGACTGCGGATACTTCGCGACAACCGCGTTATAAGCCGCGTCAGCGGCCGGCGCATTGCCTTCGGCGGTCCAGCACTCCCCGACGTACAGCTGCGCCTCGGCGGCAAGATCGGACTCCGGATAGGTCCGCAGCAGTTCTTCGAATGCGGAGCGCGCGGTGCCGTAGCTGCGCTGCGCATACTGCTGCCGTCCTAACGCGAGCAACTGTGCTGGTCCTGGAGCCGCCGGCTGTGGTGCGGGTTGCGTCGTATCGCCGGCGACGGGCGGCGTCACTGGGGCCTGCTGGTTGCGCTGTTCCATCTCGGCGCGCAGGTCCGCCAGTCGGCGTTGGCTCTGCCCTGTCAGCTCCTGAATCTGCAGCAGCTGCTGATTCACCTGCCGAAACTCCCCGCGCATGTCGCCCTGCACTCGACTGACGCTCGCGAACAAGGAACGCACCGAATCGCCGAGTGTGCCGAGCAGTCGCGCCACGGCGTCGATCTGACGTGCACGCGCAGAGTCGGCTCGAGCCGCCTCGGTGCGCGTGTTGAGGATGTCTTGCTGCAGCACCCGAACATCGTTGCGCGTGGCGAAGCAAGCGCTCGAGACGAGCGCGCCTGACGCAACAACGAACGTCGTGCGCAACCGCATGTGCGTCACCTTGGCGCGGTCAGGTTTTCACCGCCCGCGGTGATCTCGAACTCGGCACGGCGGTTTAGCGCGAAGGCTTGTTCCGTGCCGCCTTGCACCGCTGGCTGTTCTTCACCGAAGCTGACGACGTCGAGTCGTCCGCCATCGATCCCCTGATCCATCATGTAGCGTTTGACGGCCACGGCTCGACGCTGGCCTAACGCGATGTTGTACTCGTCCGAGCCCCGTTCGTCAGCGTGTCCGGAGATGCGCAGCCGCAGCCCGGCGTTGGCCTTGACCACTGCGAGCTTGCGGTCCAGAGTGCTGCGCGCTTCGTCGGTGAGCGTCGACTGGTCGTACTCGAAGAAGACTTTTTCCGCGAGTGTTGCTCGCAGTGCGGCGACCGTGCGAGCCTTCGCTTCGTCTTCCGCGCGCTTTGCCGCCGCGATGGAGTCCGCTCGGCGTCTTTCGTCCGCGGCGCGAATGCTGTCGCGGCAGCGCTGATCGCACGTCTCGGGTGGAGTGTTGTTGACCGGCTGCGGCGCGACCTCAGGTTGCTTCTTTCGGCACGCGGATACACCTGCGACAACCAGTACACCGAGGACAAGCAAGCGCTGCGCACGTGAGGTCATGTAGGCTCCAGTCGAAGTTGGTTGGAAACCGCGGCTGCTACCGTTTGAGATACGAGGACCAGTCTCCCGTCCGCACCTTCGCCCCTGAGTGCGTGAGCTGGCGCGTCCGCCCACTCTCCACGTCGAGCACGAACAGCTGCTGCACTCCCGTGCGGCTGGAAGTGAACACGATGTGCCGGCTGTCCGGCGCCCATGACGGATCCTCGTTGATTCCGTCACTCGTCAGGCGCTTTGGCGCGCGATCACGCAGACCCATCGAGATCACCTGAAATCGTCCGGCAATCTGCGACTGGTATGCTATCGCACGCCCGTCGGGCGACCAATCGGGGTTCGAATTGTACGACTGGTCACTGTACTGCCCCAACGTCAGCGGCTCCGCATTCGTCCCATCCGCGTCGGAAATATAAACCTCCGGGCGTCCTGTCCGGTTTGAAGTAAAGGCGAGTTGCCGCCCATCCGGGCTAAACGTAGGAGACATATTATCACTGCCGCGCCCAACTGTGACCTTGCGCACGGCTTCAGGTGCGAATGGGTTCACGGCGTAGAGGTCGTTGCCGAGCTCGCGCGCATGCGAATAGACGAGCGTATTCCCGTCAGGCGAGAACACCGGCGTGATGTTCTGGCCCCCGGGAGTCGTGTTCAGCACTCGTGAGGCACCTCCAGTCTCTCGCAATAAGACCTGCCAGTTCCCGGTCGCTCCCATGGCGCTATACGCGACGAATGAGCCGCGCGGATGCCACGCCGGCGACATCGCCATCGACGATCCCGTGAGGGCTGTGGCCATCGCACCGTCGCTGTCTATCTGCCAGATACGGCCGCCGCTGGAAAAAACGATCCGCGTGGCCGCGATTCCGCGAATGCCCGTGATCCACTGCTCCAACTCGTCGGCGAGGGCGTGAAGCGACAAGCGCCAGTCCGCGATTCCGTCATCCACTTTCGGGTCGCCGCCGAGCGGAAAATCCTGCGTACGCTCGATTTTTCCCTGTGCCACGTTATGCACCGCGACGCGCGCGATCGCGGCGCTGCTCCATGTCACCTGCACGATTCCCGCGGCGCCGAGCTTCGCGAAGAGCGGATAGTTGATCGCAGGTCCGTCGCTTGCCGCCGCCGCTGCCGCCGTCGGAAGGTCGGTGGGAATGACCGTCACACGATCGCCATAGTCCAGATCGCGCTGCAGAATCGCCCGCACGCTGTCACCGAACTCGCCGGCGACGGGCAGCACGACAATCCCCGGACGCGTTCCCGGAGCGTAACGCAGCGAGAGCTGGACGCCTTGCTTGAACGTTGTGTCCTGCGCGAGCGCCGTCGTGGCAGCGCCGCAGATCACAATTGTTAGGCAGAGCGCGCACAGTGTGGACAAACGACCCATCGGCACTAGTGATTCACCAGTCGTGGCTCAAACGTGAAAATAACCTTCAACACATCGTCACCCCACCCGGCAGGTAGCGGCCCGAATGCACGTGCTGCAGATACTGCCTCGACGGCCCCCTGCGCCTCGAGATCGAACGCGAGACTCCCGGATCGCTTTTGAATCTGCAGGTCCTGCACGCTGCCGTCACGCCTGATGAAGAACACCACTTCAGTGACGAGGTTCCCGGCGCCGCGTGGCTTGAAACGCAGCTGTATCTGCCTAACGACGTTGTTCAGGTACTCGGGAAATGGAAAGTTCATCCCTTCCGTGCGCACATTCGTCACATCGGTTCCGGCGCCGCCTTCTGGGCCACCTCCGGCTTTGGGCGCCGCCTGACTGCGCTGCTTGCTCTGCGCGGCCGGCGTTGGCGTGGCCCGCGTCGGTGTGCGCCTCGGCGCGGGACGTTCCTTGGCTGGAGTAGGCACCTCAGTCGGCGGCGGGGTAGTGACCTTGGGCGTTTCCGCTGTCGCCGTTTGAATCGGGTCGACCACACCGATGGCGCGATCCCCGCGCGCGGCCGCGATCAATTCCACTCGATAGATCGGCGCCTGGATCTGCGCGCCTCGCGCACCAAAGATCAAGAGCGTCGCGAGCGCACCGCCGTGCACAAGCGCGGACACACCGAGCGATCTGCCTAACGAGGACGCTTCTGCCCGCTGTCGCGCCATAAGACCTACGAGCTAAGACTTAAAGACCTTCCGAGCTACTGACGGTTTCCCGTAACCAGTTCGGGCTCCATCACGATTCCGACGTTCCCCACGCCCGCCTGCTGCATCACGGCCAGCACACGCGCCACTTGACCGTACGACGCACCTGCGTCGCCCTGCAGGTATACCCCCTGTTTCCCCTTGCGCTCCGCCAGCGCTTTGAAGGCGCCGCGAAATTCAGCGTATGTGAGAGCTGTACCGTCAACGAGGATGCGCCCTGCACGATCGACAGTCACAACGAGCCCGCTCTTGGGCTCGAGCGCCTTGGCTTCTCCCTTCGGCAAAGCGACGTCGACCCCGCCCTGCATCATGGGTGCGGTGATCATGAAAATCACCATGAGCAGCATCATCACGTCGATGAGACTCACGACGTTGATCTCCGCATTGAGCACGCTGCGTTCGCGCTGACGTCGCATGACTAGATCCTCCCTTCGCGCACCATCAATGCGATGAGCTCTGACCCGAAACCCTCGAGCTCGCCGTCGAAACGATTCAGCCGGTTGGCGAAGAAGTTGTACCCGAAAACGGCAGGGATGGCCACGGCCAACGCCGCCGCCGTTGCGGTGAGCGCGTCAGCGACGCCCGGCGCCACGGCGCCCAGATTCCCCGCGCCCTGCGTCGCCACGCCGATGAACGCGTCGATCACGCCAAGCACGGTGCCCAGCAGCCCGATGAGCGGGCTCACAGAGCCGATCGACGCGAGCCAAGGGACGTACCTCCCCAGCGCCTGACGCTCGGAGGTCGTCTGCGAGTCGAGCACGAGCCGAAGGGCCTCCACTTGTGAGCCGCTGAGACGCGCCTCGCGATCCGACGTGGCACCAAGGGCCGGTTTGGTATCGCTGAGAAATTGCTGCGCGCGGTCGAACACGCGCGTGTACGCGTTAGGCTTCATCCGTCCGGTCGCCGAGATCACATCGGTAAGACTATGGGCGCGTTCGAACTTGCGCAGAAACTCGGCGCCGGCTTTCTCGATTTTGTTGAACTCGCGCGACTTGGCGAGCATGATCCCCCAGCTCAGTAGCGACAGCACGATGAGGACGACGAGAACAACCTTCGTGGCGAGCGAACCGCCCAGGATCAGCTCGAGCACCGTCGAGGGAACCGCGGATTGGCCGGCCTGAAGCGCGAACACGAAACTCACGCGCGCTTCTCTCGGTGCCGTGCCGCGAAGAACTCGTACGTGAGGCGCAGACCTTCCTCCAACTGCACCTTTGGCTGCCAGCCTAACTCTTTGGCTGCCTTGTCCACGATGATCGCTGAACGCTGCTGCTCGCCCGTGCGCGCCGGCGCATGCTGCACAGGAACGTCACTCCCCGCCGCGCGACGCAGCCCGTTCGCAAGATCGAGCACCGTCGTTTGCCGCGATGTGCCGACGTTGTAGGCGCGCAGATCCAGCTGCGCGGGACGCGCGAGCGGTCGTGACACTGCCGCGACGTTTGCCTGCGCCACATCGACAGCGTAGACGTAATCACGCGTCTGCGTTCCCTCGCCGAAGATGGTGAGCGGTTTCCCTTCGAGGATGCGCGTGCAGAAAATAGCCACGACCCCTGCCTCGCCGTGCGGATTCTGTCGCGGACCATAGACGTTCGAGTAGCGCAGCGCGACGGTGTCGAGCCCGTGCACGCGCGCGTAGTAAGCCAGATAGTACTCGGCGCTGAGCTTGGCGACGCCGTACGGAGACTCGGGATCTTTCGGCGCTTGCTCTTCCGTCGGTACCGGAACGAAGTCGCCGTAGATCGCACCGCCGGTTGATGAGAAAACGAAGCGCGTGGGGTGCGCGGACTGCCTAACGGCTTCTATGAGGTTGAGCGTCCCGCCCACGTTGACAGACGCGTCAAACGCCGGATCCGCCACGCTCTTGCGTACATCGATCTGCGCGGCGAGGTGGCAGATCGCATCGAACCGCGCCTCGCGAATGAGCTGCGCCGCGTCGCTCGAGGTGATGTCCATATCGTGCAGCTTGGCAGCGGGCGGAACATTACGCCTGTCGCCTGACGAGAAGTTGTCGATGATGTCGACGGAGTAGCCCTGCTCGAGGAGGGCGTCGGCAACGTGCGATCCGATGAATCCGGCGCCTCCGGTGACAAGGGCTCGTCGGCTCATTCGGCGACGATGAAGGGGACGTTAGCTGCCGGCATGTGATCTCCGTTGTACAAAAAACGAAGCGACCAGGCGGCCGCTTCGTTTGGCAAATCTATTGGGGTGAGCCTCGCACAGGGAGCGAAGCTCTTGACTAGCTAGAACGGAAGATCGTCGTCCTCGTCCTCGAGCGCTCCTGGAAAATCTTCGAAATCATCTCCGCTTTTGCCTGCGGCAACCGCTTCACCAGCAGGCGCAGCAGCACCGGCTCGTGCACGATCTCCAGAGCTGCGCGAGCGACTGCCGTTGCCCGCGTCTGGCTCGCCGCCACCGCTGCGCGACGAGAGCATGATCATCTCTCGCACGTTGATTTCAGTGGTGTAGCGCGTTTGTCCCTCTCGATCTTGCCACTGGCGATACTCGATGCGCCCCTCGACATAGAGACGATCGCCCTTCTTCACGTAGCGCTCGACGATGTCGGCGAGGTTGGCGCCTTTCGTGTTCCACAACACGAGTCGATGCCACTCCGTTTTTTCCTGCTTTTCGCCGTTGGCCCCGCTCCACTGACGTGTGGTTGCGAGCGAGACCTGTGCGACGCGCGAGCCACCGGTTGTGGTGCGCACTTCGGGATCGTTGCCGACGTTGCCGATCAACGTCGCCTTGTTCAAGCTGCGGCTCACATTGCCTCCTGGCGAAACCGTGAGGGTGCTTCGCCGAACACAGTACTCGCGTACGTCGCGGCTACATAAACATAAAACCGCGACATAGCTCGAACGATTGTCTCTTTAGGGAACGCTTCGCGAAAGCACGAGTGCGTCTTCCAACGGATCTTCGTAATAGCGTGCTCGTCGGCCCATTTCGCGGTATCCGAGCGCCGTGTACAACGCGATGGCTGATTTATTGGACTCGCGCACTTCCAGCCACATTGAAGTGGCGCCACGTCTCGCCGCCTCTCGATGAACGAAGCCGAGAAGTCGCGACGCGTGCCCCGCACGCCGTCCCTCTGGGCGAATGGCCAGATTCGCGATTTCGCCTTGATCCGCAGCGAATGTAGCGACCACGTAACCCAGGACCTCCTCCGAATCCCCGCGCGCGCCCACCGCTACAACGAACGACACTTCGGAGCGTCCGAACAGCGATTGGAACGAAGCCTCGGACCAGGCATCGCTGAAGGAAACGCGCTCGATCTCGACGATCGCGTCGAGATCATCCGGCTGCGCGAGACGCAGCGTCATCACGGCGGGGCCACTCTGGACGGAGCGCATTGCCGCCCAGCCGCCACGCGGCGTTTCGCGCCCGAGATACGCGCGGATGGCACTCGTTCCCATATCAGCGGCCCGCGTCCGGTTGCAGCGCGCGCTGATGCGTCGCTTCCCAACGCACTTGTGCTTCTGCCAGTCGACCGTAGTCCGGTTCCCATTGCGCCGGATCCGCTCGCCTAACGAGGCCGCCATGCCACGTCAAGCGCCCCAGGCCGCGCGCGTGTGGGCGCAGCGGGGCGGTTTCATCCGGACCAATGCAACTGAGGCGATGTATCATTGCGTATTCGAGCGCCGCGTCACGCGTCATGCGCCGAGGGTCGTCGCAGTGCGTTATGCAGCCGTCAGCCGCCACGATGACCCGCGCAGCATAACATTCCTCGCGACGCGCGTCGAGGAGCGTAAGGTATTCACCAGGCGTCAAGGGCGGCTCGGCAGCCGCCGCGACGAGCGCGAGCGACGGTGTAACCCAGAATTCTGCTCCCGTGCCTCGCACGATGCCCTTTGCGGTCGCACCAGCCAGGCGCAGGGCCGTGAAGCCTCCCGGCCCGTCGCCGCAGACAACCCGGCGCACGTGTTTCACCGCACGCCCAGCATCCTGCAACGCCCGGACGACTGCCGGCAGGAGGGGATCGGCGCGCCTGTCCTTAAGCGGCGTGTCGGTCGCCGACAGCAGGTGCGTGCCATCGAACACGGCAATCGTCGCGTCGCCGGCGGAGGCGTCCAGCGCGAGCGTCAGCACGTCTTAGCCGGCGAGGAGCAGGCGGTGCGCTTCATCGTTAGGTACGTGCTGCAGCTCGATACCGACATGGTCTGAAGGTAAAAGCTCCGCCGCGCGTTCCGGCCACTCGATCAACACCAGCGCATCCGCCGCAAGAATGTCCTCCCAGCCCAGACCAGCCAGCTCGCGCTGATGCTCGAGGCGAAAGAGATCCAGATGGTAGACCCTCGAGCGCGCGGCCGAGTACTCGTGCACGAGCGCGAACGTCGGACTGGTGACCGGTTCTGCAACGCCATAGCCGCGACAGATCGCCTGAACAAGTGTCGTTTTGCCGGCGCCGAGCTCACCGGCGATCGCCACGCAGAGAGGCGGACGCGCCGCGCGGCCAAACGCTTCGCCCCACGCCACGAGCTCGTCGCGCGTTAGGCGCAGCCGGCCTTCTGCCGCGTGTGGTGGGGCGAGATGGTGCAAGGGTCCAAGGCCGCCCTCCTGTTCTCCCCCTAACGGCTCGCCGTGCTCGTTCACGCGTTGGACCGGATCTCCGCGAAGACGTCGCGCCGACGGACCATTCCGTCTTTGCGCGCACGTAGCTCGAAGAGCTGATCGCGCAGCTGCGCCGCCGTTTCGAAATCCAACTCCTTGGCGGCGGCGCGCATGTCGTTTTCGAGTTGCGCGATCGTCGCATCGATGTCTTTGGCGTCGTACTGCGCTGAGGCGGCGCGCTGCGCTTCTTTCTGCGCGCGCTGTTCTCGCGCGTCAGCGACGCGAGTGATGAAGCGGACTTCCTCGGCGCTCTTCACGACGCTGTGCGGAATGATTCCGTGCACCCGGTTGTGCTCCACCTGCAGCACTCGCCGACGACCCGTCTCTTCCAGACAGCGGCGCATCGAATCGGTGATCTTGTCAGCGTAGAATATCGCGCGCCCGCTCACGTGCCGAGCTGCGCGACCAACGGTTTGGATGAGCGATCTGTCGCTCCGCAGAAAGCCTTCCTGATCCGCGTCGAGAATCGCGACAAGCGATACCTCGGGCATGTCGAGGCCTTCACGCAGCAGGTTGATCCCGACGAGCACGTCGAACTCGCCTAACCGGAGACCGCGCACGATCTCCATGCGCTCGATCGCATCGATGTCGGAGTGCATGTAGCGCACTCGCACACCCATCTGCTGCAGGTAGTCCGTGAGATCCTCGGCCATGCGTTTCGTTAGGGTCGTCACCAGGACGCGCTCATCCTTCCGCTCGCGCAGTCTGATCTCGTGCAACAGGTCGTCCACCTGACCGCGCACCGGTCGCACTTCAATCTCCGGATCGACGAGACCCGTCGGTCGAATGATCTGCTCGACGACGACGCCATCCGACAACTCCAGCTCCAACTCCGCCGGCGTCGCGCTCACAAACAGCGCGCGCGGCGTCAGCGAGAGGAACTCGTCGAACATGAGCGGACGGTTGTCCAATGCGCTAGGCAGCCGGAAACCGTACTCGACCAGCACCTCTTTGCGCGCGCGATCGCCGTTGTACATGCCGCGCACCTGAGGCAGCGTCACGTGCGATTCGTCGATGACGACCAGAAAATCGTCCGGGAAATAATCGAACAGAACGGCGGGTCGCTCACCCTCTTCGCGGCCGGAGAGGTGCCGCGAGTAGTTCTCGATCCCGGCGCATGTGCCGATCTCCAGCATCATCTCCACGTCGAAGTTGGTTCGTGACTCGAGACGCTGCGCCTCGAGCAGCTTGCCGGCATTACGCAGCAGCGCCAGGCGCTCGTGCAGCTCGGCTCGGATCTTTTCGATGGCGCGTTCCAGCGTCACACGTTCCGTGATGAAGTGCTTCGCCGGATAGATTGCCGCCCTGTCCAGCACCGCAATCGT
>DATBKN010000448.1:0-3257 GCA_036555845.1 Gemmatimonadaceae bacterium
GCGCGTCCTTGGGATGGATCCGATGACGGTGCTGCGCCGCATGACGCTCGACGCGGCGCGAACCATGGATGCCGATAAAGACTCCGGATCGATTGAGTCCGGCAAATATGCCGACGTCATCGCCGTCCGCGGCGATCCGCTGCGGCACATCGACGTGCTGCGCGATCCGAAGTTAGTGATCACGCACGGGCGGCGATTCAAGTAGTCGCTTAGGGCTGGCTCGAGACGCCGCTCGCGCTCTCGGTCTTCTTCTCCGCCGCCTTCGAATGTCTCGAATGGATGCGCGACGACGGCGTCTGGGAAATCGTAGTAGTAAGTGCTGCGCGCGAGATCGATGCGCTGCTTGCCTTCGTCAGTCATCGCCGGGATGCGTCCGTTCGGCGGATCGATGACGAGAGACGCCTGACGTTGTGGATCGCCACGCTCGCCCGCGCTCCAGTGCGAGGGACCACCGATGCCGGTGCGCTGTCCTTGCGGCACGTAGATCTCCCCGTCGGCTTGCACCTGCTTCGCACGCGCGGCCTGCCGCTCGGCGAACTCTGTATCGTTCAATGTCGCGCGTGTGCCGAACGACTCCGGTCGCTCGTAGGGCGTCCCCTGCATGTCGTTCGCCGGCCAGAGTCCCTGGATATCGGGATCTCCCCACGGGGTGCGTGGCGCGGTCCAGGGCCTTGCAGCTTTGTCGCGGCCTCCTTTCCACCTTCGCGCTTCGCGCTACGGTGGACAAGCTCACCTTCGCAGCCGACGCCTTGCCGTTATTGCAGGTCGAACCAGCCAAGGGCTCCGCCCTTGATATCCCGGCGAAGCCCTCGGCTAGTTGACAGCGTCTCTTTGGCGCGCTGCGCGCGCCTAGTCCGTTATGCGGCTTTCGCCACAACGAGTACAAAATTCGCGCTTCGAGCCGCATAACGGACTATCCCTGTCAAGAATCCCATTCTGGGTAGAAAGAAGGCGAATCGCTTTGACAAGGAGGCGAATCGCGGAGGCGAATCGCGAATTGACAACACCACCTCCCAGCGGTACCGTTCGCGCGTCGGAGCGACTATGAAACTGCTGACCTCTTTCGTGTGTGCGCTGTCCTGTGCGGCGTCCCTCCAGGCGCAGGCGACATCGATGGATGCTGCGGCGTGCGAACGATTGGCGGCTTCGCTCAAGCTGCCGAACGCAACAGTGACCTTGGCGCAGCCGGTCACGTCGCGCCAATTCATCCCGCCTGCAGCGCCGGGCGCGAGTGCGTCGCCTGCCGCGCTCACGGATCTGCCGCCGTTCTGCCGTGTCGCGTTGACGCTGACTCCGTCATCGGACTCGGACATCAAGTCGGAAGTGTGGCTGCCGCTTGGCGGATGGAATGGAAAGTTTCAGCAGGTCGGCAACGGCGGCTGGGGCGGATCGATTCAATATGCGGCACTCGCCTCCGCGCTGCGCCGCGGGTACGCCGCATCATCCACCGATACGGGACACGTCGGTGATACGGCGCAGTTTGCCGTCGGTCATCCGGAGAAACTGATCGACTTCGGCTATCGCGCCGTCCACGAAACCGCCGTTCAGAGCAAAGCGATTGTGACCACGGCGTATGCCGCGGCACCACGTCTCTCGTACTTCGTTGGGTGTTCCGGCGGCGGACGCCAGGCCTTCATGGAGGCACAGCGCTATCCGCAGGATTTCGACGGTATCGTCGCTGGCGCTCCTGGATACAACCGGACGGATCAGAGCTTCCAGTTGGTTGCCGCATCGCAAGCGACTCATCATGATGCGGCCAGCTTCATCCCGCGAGAGAAGCTGGCGGTACTGCATCGCGCCGCGCTCAACGCCTGCGATCAGCATGACGGTCTCCTCGACGGACTGATCAGCGATCCGATGCGCTGCAAGTTCGATCCTTCTGTGACGGCGTGCTCCGGCACTGACGGTCAAGGCTGTTTGACTGCTCCGCAGGTCCGGGCGGCCAGGGCGATCTATGCGCCCGTCATGAACCCACGCACTGGCGAAGAAGTGTTTCCCGGAGTCGAGCCAGGCAGTGAGCCGCGCTGGACGGTGAATGCCGGTGGCGCGAGGCCGCTGGGTATGTCTGATGATTTCTTCAAGTACATGGTGTTCAAGGATCCGAGCTGGGATTTCCGGACGCTCGATGTCGCGAAGCACCTCGAGCTGGCGCGCAAGGCCGACGCCGGCGTCGTGAGCGCGACCTCGCCGGACATTAAACAGTTCATCAACCGCGGCGGGAAGTTCGTGATCTATCACGGGTGGGGCGACACGAACGTTCCACCGCGATCGTCGGTGAACTACTACAAGCGGCTGGTCGAAACGCTTGGCGCATCCGACACCGATCGATCGGTGCGCCTGTACATGGCGCCCGGGATGGGCCACTGTGGAGGAGGCGAGGGCCCGAACGTGTTCGATGCGCTTGCCGCGCTCGAACACTGGCGCGAGGAGGATAAGGCACCCACGGAGATCGTCGCGTCGCTCCAGGCCGATGGTCGCGTCGTGCGGACTCGACCACTCTGCCCGTATCCACAAATTGCGCAGTACAAAGGCGCAGGCAGCATCGACGAGGCCACAAACTTCGTCTGCCGGACTCCATGATCCACGACGTGTAGCGGCGAGTCTTCGGCCTTCGCCAATGTCGGGTCGCGGTTCGACCCGACGAAGCAGTGCTGCCCGCCGTCGCCACCACGCCGCACCGAAATCAGACGCGGAAGCGCAACGCCGCGCCAACGCCCCCGTGGGAGCGCAACAACTCCGCATCCTCGATGATCCGAATTCGCGCCCCCGTCTGCTTGGCGCGCGTCACGAGCTCGTCCGACAGGTGGAGCTGGCGCTGATCCGAGTTGACGGGCGTTGCGGTTTGCGTGGCCATCGGCTCGGGCGCGGCATCCTCCGGAAGTGTCTGCACCGTCTCGAGCGCCTGCGGAGTCGCCGCGATCAACAGCTCCTCGACTTGCCCGAGCTGCAACGCTCGCAATGCCCCTTCGGGGCCCATAACGCCGAGACCTCCAGCTCGCCACGCGTCGATGACACCCTGAACTCGCTCGCTGTCCGTCTTCGCGTCCTGCTGACGAAGAACTTCCAGCGTCGCTTCAGCGATTTCATTGTCAGCGGCCCGCCGGTCGAGTTTCATGACATCGACCAGCTTTTCGCTCAGGTGTGCGGGCATCGTTTCCTTGAGCAGTGGTATGACGACTTCGTCACCCGCGACAATGATCTGCTGAATGTTGTCGGTGCGCACGACGCGCTCCAGCGTGTCGACCACTTCCTTCACG
>DATBKN010000449.1:0-4095 GCA_036555845.1 Gemmatimonadaceae bacterium
ACTACAACGTGACGCCCTTTCCCGCTCGTTACGGTATTTGGGCCGCTGTGGCGCGGCAGCCCTTGTTAGGCGTCTGGCCGAACGATCCATACGGCCGCGACGAGTCCGTTGACGTGCACACCGCTTTGCGGGCTGTAACCATCTGGGCCGCTCGGCAGATGTTTCTCGAGCAGAAGATCGGATCGATCGAGCCGGGGAAGTACGCCGATCTCGCCGTCTGGGACCGCGACTTGTACAGCGTCCCGACAGATCAACTCAAAGAAATGCAGTGTCTACTAACGGTCTTCAACGGCAAGATCGTTCATCGCGGTGGTAAACTGCTCGCGCCTGCTGGCTAGTAGCGTTAGGCGTTTGCTTTTGCCGCGTATGTTCAGCGGCCCGAATGGCTTGAACGAAGAACGCCGCTCGATCGACGTGGGTCCTGCGCTCGAGCGCCCTCACCCTGACCCCGGCGTTACCGTTTTGGTGCCCTCCCTTACATCGCGTCAGCCAGTTCGCTGACAGAACGATTGCCGGCTTTAGGCCACCGTTAGTGTCGGCAAGCATCTCTGGAGGCCGGTATGTCAGTCGCACGCGCAGCCACCGTGATCGCGGCGATCACGGTCGCCCTTCCAACCGCAGCGCTCGCGCAGCCGCTCGGCAAGATCGTCGTCACTCCGTATGTCGGTGTCTTTGCGCCGAACAACGAGCTGGCAAAGAGCAGCCAAACGGATGGCGCAGTCGCTTCGCGTATCGAACAGCGGAATGCCTTGGCTCTTGGTGCAACTGGCGCGTACTGGTTTGCACCGCGGGCTAGTATGGAGGTCGGAGCGTTGTACGCGTGGAGTGACGTGCGTAGCAAGTTCGTGCTCAACCAACCGGGAACGTCTGAGACGTTCTATGAAGCGAGAAACGCTGGTGTCTTCCTCGGCGCGGCTAAGCTGATGCTTGGGCTCTTTCCCGCTTCTTCCGACTTTCAGCTCCGACTCGGCTTCGGGCCCGCGCTAATAGCTCACGTCGGATCTGCCTACAACGGAGGCGCAGATGGGACCATCACTGGGCGCACGAACATCGGCGGCGCTGTTTCGCTGTGCACAAAGGTCCCGATTGCAAGCCGCATGGCTCTTCGGCTACGCGTAGAAGACTACATGTACCAGTCGAGGTTGCGTTGGAAGGACATGTCGAATCCCGCGGACAATTTCAAATTCGATAAGCGGTTCCAGCATGACTTCGTACTATCGACTGGTCTGCAGATTGGTCTCATACGTTAGGTGCGGCGCACGTTCAGGGGGTCGCGCGGCACTGCCCGAGAATTCCGTACACGCGTGAGCGGAAAGCCCTACAGCACCTGATTGTCTCACTTAGCACGTTGCGTCTAGACTCGCGAACGCGATACTCGCCAGCCGAGTCCTAACAAAGGGGAACTGCCATGCTACGACTGCGCGACATCATGACAACGGACGTTGTCACCCTATCTCCGGAGTTGACGCTGCGCGACGCGATGGCACTCCTCGTGACTCGGCATCTCAGCGGTGCGCCAGTCGTCGCCGGAGGAAAGGTCGTCGGCGTTATCTCGGCGACCGACCTAATGGAGTTCGTCTCTTCATTGGCAAGTCTGCCCACTCCGCGCGCCGAGCCTGACGAGGTGGAAGACTGGCAGGTCCCGGCCCTGGAGCTCGGTGAAGACGAGGTGCCCGAGGCGTATTTCGCCGAGATGTGGGATGATGCAGGGGCTGACGCATCGACGCGCATGAGTGAGACCGAAGGACCGGAGTGGAACGCGCTCGACGAGCACACTGTCGCCGAGGCGATGACTCGCTCCGTGTTCGCGCTTCCACCGGGTACGGCGGTGGAGTTCGCGGCGTTTCGAATGCGCGCCCTTGGTGTCCATCGCGTGCTCGTCATGCAGGGTGATGCGCTAGTCGGCATTGTCACTACAAAGGACATCGCCAACGCTGTGGCCGATCGCAAGTTGACGGCGCGCACTTTCATCTTTCCTTCGCCGAATTCCCTCCATGTGGCGCAGCGGCGCTAAACGGCCGTGCCGAGCGTTGTGTCGGGGAAGTTCGCCTTTGTTCTGGATGAACGGATGACTGATGCCATCCGCGCGCACGAGTACTCTACGTCGCGAACCAACTGGAAGGTCTATGGCTACTCTACTGAATGAGGCACCACCGCAGACGGAAGAACACACAGTGAGCGGGAAAGAGCTGGTCGCGAAGATCAAGGAGCTCGTGCATCAGGGGAATGTGCGTCGCATAACGATCAAGAACGAAAAGGGAGACGAACTCCTCGAGATTCCACTGACCGTCGGTGTCGTCGGTGCGTTACTTCTCCCGGTGTGGGCCGCCATTGGTGCGGTGGCCGCTCTGGCAGCCAACTATACGCTCAAAGTTGAACGCACTGGAGACCGCGCCTAACGCGCACCATGCGGGTAGCGCTCGCTGACCCGCCCGAGTCTCCAGGTGCAAACGCCGCCCAGCAATGGGCGGCGTTTCATTGGTACCACTTCGTGTGGCGGCACGCACGACCCAACGGTCGCATTAACGCGATGCAGTTCGCTCCGCGTCCTCGCGCAAGACACGCGCCGAGCACTCCGGACAGATCCCGTGCGAGAAACGTGCGTCAGTGTGCCTAACAATGTATTCCTCCACAGACAGCCAGTAGTTCTCGTCCTCTCGCACTTTCTTGCACCAGGCGCACACCGGCAGCAGCCCTTGCAGCCGTTTGACCTGGGCAAGCGCTGATTCGAGCTCCGCGGTACGCTCGCGAACGCGCGCCTCCAGGCCGCTGTTCAGCGCGATGATCTCGGTCTGCCTGGCGCGCAGCTGCGACATCAATGCCGCCGGGCCCAGCGCCAGAACGCTGGTTATGAAGATGAACTCCTGCGCGAGGACGACCGTGCCACGCGGCGTGAGGCTGCCGAACAGGGTATAGCCTTGCTTCGTGAGCACCATGATCAGCAATGCGACGCCCGCCGCGCCCAGCGCCGCACCCGGAATGCCGTAGCGCACGGCCGCGAAAATCACGAACGGAAGGAGAAGCACAGGGCCAACGTGCATACCGAGCAAGGTGCCGCCACGTGCGGCGATCAGCATAACGATCGCGCACAGTGCACCCAGGCCAGCAAATACATCCGTCATCCGGAATCTGTTAGGCGATAGCAATGTGGCAGATATCGGCTTGATCCACAGCCCGAGCAACAGTGGCGTCACGATCATGAGTCCGACCGCGTCACCTAACCACCAAATGCGGAGAAACTCGAGATGGCTCGCCGCTCCCCCGCGCACGAACGTGTCGACTGCCGCCGCCAGCGAGGCGGCGACGAGCGCAGCGATGAGCGGCGCGGCCGCGACGAACTTGCCGACGTCGCTCAGTGCCGTGAAGCGAGGATTGAAGCGCCAGCGAGTCAGAATCAGGCACGCAATAGTCGTCTCGGTCACGTTGACGAGGCCAAACAAGACACTTTCGAGCAGCGTGAAGGCCGGCGCGTCAGCGATGGCTTCGGCGACAATCGTTAGGCCGGCGAAGACGAAGTAGCCCCGCATGCGGAAGTAGAGCAGTGCAGCCAGCAGGACGCCGTTAGGCGGCCACACGATCGCTGTGCTTTCCGGCTGCACAGTGAGCAACACTGCCGCGCGCGCCGCCAGGAAGTACAGCAACGGCACCAGGATATAGTGCACGAGGCGCGGCGTGCGGGGGGCTGGCTGGGAGTCGGTCGACACTAGTCCTGCGGAGGGAGACGACGTGCGGGAACGCCAATTTACGCCCTGCAGGACGATTGCGGCATGGCGTGGGGTGAAAAAAACGCCGCCGCGATGCTTAAGCACCTTCTCGATTCATCGAGCGATGGACGACGCGTGAATCGGCATCGAGAGCGTCGACTGCGGCACCAGTCAAGCGATGAAACCGTCAAACGGTGCCTAACGCGCTGGCGTCAATGTCGCCAACGGCGTCAACCGGCCGTGCCTTTTTACGCCGTTGACGGATTCACGTTCCCGCGTAGGGGCTGTTTGACGCTGTTGCTGTGCTTTACCCGTGCCGCCGTCAACGCTCTGGGATGGGTGATCAAGAAAAACGCCGCCTGCTGGCGGCGTTTTGTCTCCGGGTTGAAAC